>CAYXGR010000017.1:10501-20096 GCA_964464525.1 uncultured Planctomycetaceae bacterium | reverse complement strand
CACTGGCGAAAGAGGTTGCGCGGTTTGGTGTGACGGTGAATGCGATCGCGCCGGGGATGATCGACACACCAATCCTCGAGGGGATGCCTCGGGAAGAATTGGACAAGGCGATCGGCGAGATTCTGCTGGGCCGGATCGGCCGGGTGGAGGATGTGGCGGAGACGGCGGCGTTTTTGTGTGGCGAGAAGGCGCGGTTCATCACCGGCGAGGTGATTCGTGTTGACGGGGGGCAATATATTTAGATGCGTTCTATGGGTGCGCTGTGTGGTTGACACAAGGAGCGAGCCATGAAGCTGAACATCAAGACATTTGCATTAACTTGTGGGATTGTCTGGTCGGTGGGCCTGTTTCTGGTCACGTGGTGGATCATGGCCTTTGACGGGGCGACGGGTGAGCGCACGCTGGTCGGCCTGGTGTATCGCGGGTATCGCATCAGCCCGGCTGGCAGTGTGTACGGTCTGTTCTGGGGGTTCGCGGACGGGGCGGTCGGCGGGGCGATTTTCGCCTGGCTGTACAACCTGCTGACGGAACGATTCGGTGGAGGATCGCGGACGGGTGATACGGCCCTGGGTTGAGCGGAATCATGGAAGACTATGAATTCATCAAAATAGACAGGACCGGTGGAATCGCGACGATCACCTTGGATCGACCGCCATTGAATGTGTTGCACGGGTCGATGATGGCGGAGCTGAACACGGCGCTGGAGTCGATGGTGTCAGGGGACTACGCAGCGGTGGTATTTCGCGGGCGGGGGAAGGCGTTTTGCGCGGGGGTGGATGTCGCGGACCACACGGCGGAGAAGGTTGGGGAGATGATCCGGCAGTTTCACGGGATTTTCCGGAAGCTGGCGGCGACGGATGCGCTGACCCTTGCCGCGGTTCAAGGCGCCGCGCTGGGGGGCGGGTGTGAGCTGGCGTGCTTCTGCGATGTTGTCCTGGCCTCGGACCGGGCGAAGTTCGGTCAGCCGGAGGTGCAGGTGGGGGTGTTTCCGCCGGTGGCGGCGTGTGTGTTTCCGCTGAAGGTTGGATTGGGAAAGGCGGTCGAGCTGACGGCGCTGGGGGGCACGATTCACGCCGACGAGGCCGAGCGGATCGGGCTGGTGAATCGGGTTTATGCGGCGGACGAATTTGAGACATCCGTAGATACGTATCTGGATGAGATTGGCAAGCTGTCCCGGCCGGTGGTTCGGATGGCGAAGCGGGCGACGATGCTGTCGGCTCGCGAAGCGATTCTCGATCACCTCGATCTTGCGGAAAGACTGTATCTGAACGAATTAATGAAGCTGTCGGACGCCCATGAGGGTGTCGCTGCTTTCATGGAAAAGCGGGCACCGAACTGGCAACACGGATAAGCGGAAGGCAAAGAGATGAAGGCGGCTGTATTTCATGGACCTGATGGCGGACTGAAGATCGAAGACATTCCGATTCCCAGGATCGGCGCCGACGAGATACTGGTGAAGGTTGCCGCCTGCGGGGTGTGTCATACCGATCTGCACTATATCGAGCACGGCGTGCCCACGTTCAAGAAGCCGCCGATCGTGCTTGGGCACGAGGCCTCAGGCACAGTTGACAAGATCGGATCAGCCGTGACACGGGTCGAAATCGGCCAGCGGGTGCTGATTCCCGCCGTGCTGACGTGCGGCCGGTGCGAGGCCTGCCGGATGGGTCGGGAAAACATCTGTGGCGACTTGAAGATGCTCGGCAACCATTTCGACGGGGCCTATGCCGAGTATGTCGCCGTGCCATCGAAGGATGTGCTCGACCTGCCCGAGTCCATTCCGCTGGAGGAGGCGAGCATCATCGCCGACGCGATCTCGACGCCCTATCACGCGGTGAAGAATCGAGCCCGGGTGCGGCCGGGCGACCGGGTGGCGATCTTCGGCTGCGGCGGGGTCGGTTTGAACGCGGTGCAGATCGCCGCGGCTTCCGGGGCGCACGTGATCGCAATCGACATCAGCGACCGCAAGCTGGAATGGGCACTCGAATTCGGCGCTGCGGAGACGATCAACGCGTCGAAGGTCGATCGCGTAGACAAGGAGATCAAGAAGCGGACCGGTGGTGGGGCGGACATCGCTATGGAGATCATCGGACACCCGCGGACCATCGAGCAGGCTTTTGATAGCGTGCGCGTCGGCGGGCGGCTGTGCATCGTCGGATATACGCAGGAGGCAATTTCGATCATCGCCGGCAAGATCATGTTCAAGGAGCTTGAGATCGTTGGGTCGCTGGGTTGCCGGCCGGTGGACTACATCCCGCTGATTCGAATGGTCGAACAGGGAAAAATAGACATCAAGCGTGTGGTGACGCATCGCTTCGGTCTGGATGAACTGCCCAGGGCGTTCGAGGTGATGAAGGAGGGGGTGTCGCTGCGATCGATCGTGATACCGTGAAGAGTTACGAGTTATGAGTTTCGTGTGTCGAGTCGCGAAACGAGCGGCCTACGCACAGATTTGAAACACAGAACTCGGAACCCAGAACTTGAAAGTCGAAACTTCGAAACTCGAAACACCAAGATGAAAGTCGCTGCGAAACGTGTCAAGATCAAGGCTCAGGATCGGCTCAAGGCGATCCTGCGTGAGCACTTTATCGATCTGGACGCGGCGGCGTCCGATCCTGCGCGACACGTGGCGTGGTGCACGTCGGTCGGGCCCTGCGAGATCCTGACCGCGATGGGGTTCGATGTCTATTTTCCTGAGAACCACGGGGCGCTGCTGGGGGCGCGAAAAGTCAGCCACCAATATATCCCCCGGGCGGTCGGGGCGGGCTACTGTGCCGAATCGTGCTCCTACATGACGAGCGACATTGGCGCGGCGCTGGCGGACGAAAGCCCGCTACGCGACGCCTACGGCATCGACGGTCCGCCGAGACCGGGCCTGCTTGCATACAGTACGAACCAGTGCCGCGAGGTGCAGGATTGGTGGGGCTTTTTCGGCCGTCGTTTCGACGCGCCGGTGATGGGTGTGTGCCCGCCGACGCATCTGGGCGAGGTGACGGCGGATCATGTCGCGTTTGTGCGATTGAGCTTGCAGCGTCTGATAGAGAACATCGAATCGCGCTTCGATCTCAGGATGGATTGGGACCGTCTGTGCGAGGTTGTGGCCTTGTCCAGCCGGGCGAGCACGCTCTGGCGAGAGATTCTCGAGACCGCGCGAGCCCGACCGGCGGCCCTGAGTTTCTGGGATGGGCTCTTCCACATGTCACCGGTCATCCTGCTGCGTGGCTCTCAGACGGCGATCGACTATTACGAGACGCTGCTTGCCGAGATGAATGAACGCGTCGCGACCGGTATCGGCGCCGTGCCGGATGAGCGATGGCGGATCTATTGGGAGGGCATGCCGATCTGGCCGAAGGTTCGCGAATTGTCGGAGAAGTTTTTCGATCTGCGGTCGGTTGTGGCCGCGAGCACCTATTGCAACTCGTGGGCGTTTGAACCCTTTGACGGCGGCGATCCACTGGAGTGGATGGCGAGGACAGCCACGGAGATCTTCATCAATCGCGACGAGGTCGTGAAGCAGGCGTTCCTGGAGGATATGTTTGATCGGTTCGAAATCGACGGAGCGATTTTTCATAATGCGCGAACCTGTCCGAACAATACCAACTCGCGATTTGGCATGGCCCAACGGCTCCGCGACACCCGCGGCCTGCCGGTGCTGGTGCTCGACGGAGACCTCAGCGACGGTCGATTCGTCTCGACTGCGCAGACGATGACGAACATCGAGGCGTTTGTCGAGCAACTCGCGGAGCGATCACGATGAGCGGGCGACTCTATATCGGGATTGACGCGGGCTCCTCGGCGACGAAGTGCGTGGTGCTGGACGAAAATCGCCGGATCGTCGGTCACGCCGTCGTGCCGTCGGGATTCGATTACGGCGAAGCGGCCGAGAAGGCGTTGTCGGAGTCGCTGACCGCGGCGAATGCGACGCGTGACAACATCGCCGGGTGTGTCTCGACCGGCTATGGGCGAGATCATGTGGCGCCGGCCGATCGGAAGGTAACGGAGATCACGTCACATGCCCGGGGCGCACGGGAGTGGTGCCCGGAGGTTCGGAGCATCATCGACATCGGTGGCCAGGACACCAAGGTGATTCGCATCGGCGCGGACGGGCGGATGGCGGACTATCGGATGAATGCGAAGTGTGCGGCGGGGACGGGGACGTTTCTGGAGTCAATCGCGCTCAAGCTCGGCTTGCCGCTGAGCGAGCTGGACGCATTGGCGATGCAATCGAAATCCGAAACGTCCATCAACAGCTACTGCACGGTCTTCGCCGGAACGGAGGTGATCGAACGGATCAAGGAGGGGCAGGCTCGGGAGGACATCTCGATGGGTCTGTTTCGATCGATTGCTACACGTGTTTTTGAGATGTTGTCCGCCCGGAATGGGATGGTGGGCGCGACCGGCGGCGTCGTGGCCCATTGTCGGGCGATGGTCAGGGCCTTGAACGAGGTATTGGATACGGAGGTCAGGCTGCCGCCGATGCCGCAACTGGCCGGCGCGTATGGAGCCGCATTGATCGCGATGGAATCGAAGGTTTCAGAGAGTCCTGATCACAAGGAAAGCGATGCCAGCCATGTTGCAACACGGTGAACTCGGCATTCATCCCCCCGGGGCCCTCGGCGTGGCGTTCTTTGTCCATGCGGGGGCGCAGTGTTTTGTGGGGCGCGGGGGCGACGGGATCACACAGCCTTTGAAACAGGCGGGCGAACTCAAGCTGATGGACGACGGTCGTCTTCGACGGGTGTCGCTCAAGGATCGAATCCTCGCGAATTTGCTCGAGGCGTATGCGCTGGAGCGCATGCCCGAGTTGCTATTTGTCTGCTGCAATCCGGACCAGTTGCATTTATTCACCGCCGATCTGGCGCGCTTTCTGGAAAACCTGGCCGGCCGTGGACGGCTGCGCTCGATGGAAGACATTCAGAGATACGTTCCCATCTTGCTCGTGCTGCCCAACGGCATCCTGTCGGAACAGACGGTGAGCACCTACCAGGAACAATTGAACGAGTCCCTCCTGATGGAGCGGCTGCCCGGCGTGAATGAGGAGATGGCCGAGGCACTGTCGGATCGCGTGGTGCGGGGGATCTCACTACAGGCCGGCGGGCGGCGCGGATGCGGCACCGACGCGGTCTATTTGCTGGAGAGAAAAGGCTCGCTTGTGTTTGCGGGCGGCGGAGAGACCGAACGGCGACGGATCGAGACGATCCTTGAGGCGCACCGCTATCCGTTCAAGCACGTCGAGGGCGTGCCGGGCACGCGGATCGAGTTCGACAAGGCGATGATCACGATTGTGCTCAATGTCTGTGGCTTGATTCACACGGTCAAGCCCGACGGCGATCTCATCGATCTTCGGATGGGAGATTTATGCAAGGATCCATCTAAGGCGGATTTCGTGGAGGATGTCACGCGGGCGGTCTTCGAGACGGGCCGCGCGGCAAAGGCCTATCCGGAGACGGCCGACTACGAGGCGATCTGGGCCGGTCATCGGTCGACGATCCTGTCGAACGCGGGCCATGTGACCAGTTCGCTCAAGATGTTTCGCGACGCGCTGGGTTCGGGGTTAAACAGCGTAAAGCTGTTTTCCAACGAAGAATGGATCCTGACGCCACTGGAGCGGTATGCAGCCAACGCGGGTTTGAATCGGGAGCAGGAATTGTTTCGCTCCCTTCGGCGGCGCGTGCAGAACTCGATGGCCCGTGCGATCCGTCATCGGGACGCACAGACGAAGACAACTGTTTGTGGGAATGGAAAAATGAGACTCACGGCACAACGCAATATCGGAATTGAACTGTTTGACGCCGGGCCGGACGACATGGTGCTGGTAGGAACCATGCTCGACGACGAACACCTGATCAAACTTGAAGTCCACGTCTATCTGCCGGACGAGCAGATCACGCAATGCCGTCTGGATATGATCCGGGTCCCCTTCCCGGTCTGTCACGAGGTCGAGTCGGTGGCGGAGCGGCTGGTGGGATTGCGAATCGGGCGGGGAGTCATGAACGAGATCAGCCGGCGTGTCGGTGGGCGGGTCGGCTGTTCGCACATCAAGGAACTGGCGACGAACATCGTCTATTTTGTAGCCTCGCACCTGGTGCGCCGTCGCTCGGGGGTGGACCCGATGAACACGGACTATCCCGCGAAGCCTGCCGAGGAACGATTCAGCCTGACGAAGGGTTTGCTGCACGATTCATGCCTGGCCTATTGCCAGACAACGTCTCAGGGGCTGGACGAGCGGATCGGCATCAAGCGGATCGGCGAGGAGCATGCACATCCGTTGCCGCTTGGGGATTGCGAACCGTCGCTCGGTGTCCTGTTGCGCCAACGAGCCGAACGCTGGGGCGATCGCGTCTATCTACGCCATCGGCAGGGACAAGAGGCACACAGCCTGAGTTGGAGTGAATTCGCTCGACAGACGTTTCAGATCGCTCGGCACTTTTTGGAGCAGGATATTCGGCCCGGCGATCGCATCTGCATGATCAGCGAAAACCGTGCCGAGATGTTCATGTGCGAAATGGCGGCGATGTCCATCGGCGCCGTAACAGTCCCCGTCTTCGCAGGCTACCACTCACCGCAGATCGAGTATGTCCTTCAACACGCCCGCCCACGATTCGTCGTGGTGTCCGGCGGGCATCAGCTCGAGAAGATCGAGCGTGATCGATGCCCGTGGGTGGAAAAATACTACTGCATGGATTTTAACGCCAAGTGCGAGCAGTGGGGCGCGGCCGACTTCGCGAACCTGTTGGGGGAGGGCGGCGTCGACGCCGATCGCCTGTCACGATTCATCGACGCGGTGCGTCCGGGCGATCTGTCCATGGTCATGTACACCTCGGGCACCACGGGCCCGCCAAAGGGGGTACGGCTCAGCCATCGAAATCTCATTTCGCAACAGAAGGCCCTCTCGCTGATCTGGGATGTGACGGAGCACGACGTGGTGATGAACTATCTGCCGTGGCACCACAGTTTCGGCGGTCTGTTCGAGCGATTCATGACACTCTACATGGGGTGTGAACTCTGCCTCGATGATTCACGCGGCCGCGACATGGATCGCCTCGTCGAGAACTGGCGCGCCTATAACCCGACATTGTTCTTCAGTGTGCCGAGAGTGCATGACCTGCTTGTCACGCAGTGCCGCGAGACGAACGAGGTGGCGGACACTGTTTTCGGCGGCCGTCTGCGATTTGTCTTCACGGCCGGGGCTTCGCTGCCGGCCCACGTTCAGGCGGCCTACGAGCAACGGAATATCCCGGTGCTGGAAGGCTGGGGACTGACCGAGACGTCACCCTGTGTGACGATTACCACCAACGATCAGACATGGCGCAGCGGATATGTGGGTTTTCCCATCCCCGGCGTACGGGTGCGGATCGACAGCAACCAGGAGATCCTGGTGAAGGGTCCGAACGTGATGGGGGGCTATCTGGACGACGAGGAATCGACGTCGCACGTGATGACCGACGACAGTTGGTTTCGCACGGGCGATCTGGGCGAATTCACGGAGGGGGGGCTTAGGATCTACGGCCGGAAGGATGGGGCGTTCAAGCTGACGACGGGAGAGAAGGTCCATCCGCTGCGGATCGAGAACACACTGGTCAACGAGTCTCCGTATATCAGCCTGGCGATGGTGGTCGGCAATGGGAAGGACTATGTGGCGGCGTTGATCTATCCCGATTTCAGCCGGCTGGGGGAGTGGGCCGAGAAGCACGGTCTGGAAGACGAGGATCTGACGAACCACGCCTCCGTCCTCGATTTGTATGCATCCGAAATTGAACGAATCAACCCGATGGTGGAAGTGAAATATCAGCGAATTCGGCGGGCGGGTCTCGCGGATCGTTCGCCGAGTCTGGAGCGTGGAGAGCTGACGCCTTCGGGGAAGCTGGTTCGTAAAAGTGTGGCCGATCTGTATCGAGAGAAAATCGAGTCTCTGTTCACGCCAACGGGATCGCCGAACGTGATCGAGGTGGCACAGCAGGAATTGCAGAGGGCCTAGTCGCGTGGAAAGAGACGAATATCTGAAAGTTGTAATCGAGAGGTGTTAGCGAGATGAAGCAGGCATTCGCGTTTGGAGACAAGTCGATCGAATCGGCGGTACATCGGGTCAACGATATTCGCCGCGTGGCGATCATCGGCGCGGGCACGATGGGCCGGGGGATCGCCATCGATCTTCTTGGAAAGACCGATTACGAAGTGATTATGCTCGATGTCGATTCCGGTGCACTGGACCGCGCACGGTCGCAACTGGCGGCAACGTGGGGTCAACAGGTCCAATCGGGGCGGATTCGCTCGGAAGATGTCGCAGCCATCGAATCACGTACGAAGTATACGCAAGACTATGATAATCTTCGGGGGGCCGACATCGTCTGGGAGGTCGCGACCGAGCGGCTGGATATCAAGGAGAAGATTTTTCAGGCGATCGAGAACACCGTCGATGGAGAAACCATCGCAGCGGTGTTCTCCAACACCTCGTCCCACACGACTGCCGAGTTGGCTACCTTGTTCAAGTCCGGGATCCTTCGCGAGAAGTTCCTGACCGTGCACGGCTATTTTCCGTTCGAGTCCAATCGACTGATCGATGTGATGAAGGGGAAGCACGCTTCGGACGAAACATTTGCGTTTGGCACTGTCTTCGCCGACCAGATTCTGGAAAAAACCGTGATCGCCCTGCCCGTCGATCATCATGGCTACATCACCGATCCGATCTTTCAGGCGATGGCGGCGATTATCTCCTGGGATATCCGCACCTCGCGGGACATCGTGCAGTGGGGTGGGCTGTGGAAACTGTTCACGGCGAATCCGTTCAACGTGCTCGATCGCACGGGGCACATGCCGTATATCGAGTCGGCGCGGCATTTCGGCAGGGCGTTGCCGGAGAATGACCGACTGCGGGGATTGTATTTTCGCGACGGGAAGCATACGCCTGACTGGATCGCTGGATTGTCGAAGTCGGGCGATACCGGCGCCGGCGCGCCGTCGCGCAGGGGCTTCTATGCATGGAGCGAAGGAGCGTCGCCGCGTGCGGAGGGCGTGTTCGACTCGTCGCTCAGCGAATATGTGCCGATCGGCGAAATCTCGCGCAAGGACTTCCGCTCATTTTATGAGGCCGCCGAGCGCGATCGGCTCGCGGGGAAGATTAAGAGCGCCGAGTCGCTCGTGTATGTGGCCTGTGCCGACGATGCCGGGGGCCGCGCGTTCCGCCGTTATGCCATGCCCCTTTGTCTGTATGCCCTTGACATGATTCAAGACCGTGTCGCATCGCCCGGTCAGATCAACATTGCCACGCGTGCAGGGCTTCGATTCAAGGTGGGACTGATCGAGTTGATCGACGCATTGATCGACCACCTGACGATCGACGGTGTGATTGAACTGGTTCGCCGCGCGCGAGACGAGAATGCGGAGGATTCCCACTTTGTTGACATGCTCGACATCGAAGGGGTGTCCGGCCCGCGCAAGGGGGTGCCCTCGCTCCTGTTCGAAATGAAGCGGCGAAACCTGAACCGGTTGCTCGCCTATGGGAAGTTTTACCACACACCGGTGGCGGAACTGGATCTCGATCAGTGCATCGACCGTCAGAACATCGACTGTCAGAGCCGCGACCATCAGAGCCGCGACC
>CAYXGR010000017.1:0-10401 GCA_964464525.1 uncultured Planctomycetaceae bacterium | reverse complement strand
TGCATCGACCGTCAGAACATCGACTGTCAGAGCCGCGACCATCAGAGCCGCGACCATCAGAGCCGCGACCGTGAGGGAGCGGTCTACAGGAGTTGTTATCTCGACCTGAAATTCTACGAACCCTCGTCCGGCGATCGTGTCGCTACCCTCGTGATGAACAATCCATTGCGGGGCAATGTCTGGAACCGGGCCGCTGTCGATCAGTTGGCCCATGCCTATGGTCGCGTTCTGAAACTTCACCGAGCGGGGCGGTGCGGCGCGGTCCTGTTCACCGCAGCCGGGGGGGGCATGCGGATGCTCGGTGCCGATGCCCGTGAGTTCAATCGAGGCTGGTTCGAGCGGGAAAAGGGCTACATACCCCTGAACGAGCAGGAAGTGTCGGCCTCGAGCCGGAATGCCGTCGGGTTGTTCCGATGCATTCAGCAAAGCCCCGTGGCCACGATCGGCGTGTTCGGCGAGAAGTGGGGCGGCGGGGCGGAGTTCACCTATTTTCTGGATCTTCGATACGACGTGCGGGCACGTGGCTTGGTTTTTGATTCGCTGGAACGTGCGTCGCATTGGGGTGACAAAAACACCTACAACCAGCCCGAGCTGGACTACGCGATTTTGCCCGGCTTCGGCGCTGCGGGTGAGTTGAAACGTCTTGGCCTGGGCGATTCTGCGATCTTCGAGGTGTTCGATCAGGGGATGACGGCGGACCGTGCGTATCAGGTGGGGCTGTCGAACGGTGTTTTTGACGACGATCTCGAGGCGCTTCGCCGCGGCTACGAACGGGCACGACAGATGGCCAAGGATGCGCCGTATTCCCGGGCACTGTTCAAAAAGGAGCTGGCTCGCGGGGCGGATGACGAGGCCCTGGCCCGGGAGACGGGCGAGACCTTTGATCCGAAGAAGAATCCATTCATCCGGACAGGATTGCTTGCGCTGCTCGATCGCCGCGCCAAGGGTCCGAAGATGGACTATGCCTGCGCCGGCGCGCAACTGCCGGGTTGGCAGTATCCGGATGAGAACGGATCGGCGGAGCAAGATGCGGTGTAAGTAACGAAGTGGAAGAAAACGAAGAAACAGAAACAGTTGAAGAAAAGACAAATGAAGAAGGTGGGCAGTGCCCACCCGACTGCCATGCTTACCCGGCCCGATGAGGCTGGGCCGTGTAAACAGGGCACCCGGATTCCAAGGAGTATCAACGTGACGATTGACGAGACGATTCAGCAATGCCGCGACCTGCTCGATCTGCTGCCGGGCGAGGCGCTGGCCAAGGCCCGCGAGCGGTATCCCGATGTCGGTGGGTTCGGTGTGTTTCCGGTTTATGCACCGGTCGAGATAATTCATGCCGCCGGGCTGATGCCTGTCGGGATGTTCGGTGCCGGTAACAAGGTTGAGATCTCACACGCGGATTCGCGGTTTCAGTCGTTTATCTGCTCGATTGCCAAGAGCACGCTGGAACTGTTTCTACGCGACGAGATGAAGGACTTTTCGGGCGTGGTCTTCAGTTCGATCTGCGACGTGGCCCGCAACCTGGCCAGCCTCGTGCATCGAAATGTCCCCGACCTCTATGTCGAATACCTGCACATGCCGCAAAACCTCTACAGCGAAGGTTCGATCGCGTACAGCCGATCCGAATTCCAGCGCTTTCGCAATAATCTGTCCAAACACCTGGGCCGTCCGATCACCGACGAGGCCATCGGGAAAAGCCTCAATCTGTACAACAAGGCTCGCGGTCTGACGCGGACGTTGTATGAACATCGCAAGGCACGGCCCGGATCGATCACGGCCGCCGAACTCTGCACGGTCGTGCAAGCCGGAACCTGCATGATGCCGGAGGATTTCGTGGCGCTGCTCGAGCCACTGGTCGAGCAGGTCCGGACACGGAAGACCCATTCGCGCGACTGTGTCAATGTGGTTGTCGAGGGCGCCTTCTGTGAACAGCCGCCGATCGGCCTGGTCGAGGTGATCGAGGCTGCGGGATGCCAGGTCCGCGACGACGACATGATGATCGGCTGGCGTCTGTTCAACGAAGATATCTGTTTCAACGGCGATCCGATGGGGGCATTGGCCGAGGCCTATCTGAAGAGCAGTTGCTACACGTCGGTGCGACACGATCGGGACAATCCCAGGGCCGAACAATTGATGCGGCGGATGGACCAGGCCGGCGCGGACGCCGTCATCTTCGCACCGGCGAAGTTCTGCGAGCCGGCCCTGCTGGACTATGTGCTGTATCGCAAGCGGTTGGACGAGGGCGACGTGCCGCACTTGAAGATCGAGTTTGAAGAGAAGATGTGGACCTTCGAGTCCACGCGGACCGAGGTGGAGACCTTCGCCGAGTCCATGTTGTTTGAATAGATCAGGAACCCGTTTTTGTATCCAGTTGTTGACAGTGCTTGAGCAAAGAGGAATCAAGATATGCGAACCGCAGTAGCGAATGACAAGGACTATCGCGGGACGGTCCACAGGCTTTCCCGCGACATCATGACCGACTGGATGGCTCAGCTCAAAGAGGCCGCGGTGACGAAGTCCCCCTCCGCCTACCTGATGATCAGCGGAAACTGTGTCGAGATTCTTCGCTGTTTCGACATTCTGCCGGTCTTTCCCGAGGTCAACGCCCTACAACTGGCAATCCGGAAGAACTCGCTGCCCTACATCATCAAGAGCGAGGAGATCGGCTACGCCTCGGACAACTGCGCCTACGTCAAGGCGGATATCGGCTACACGCTATCCGGCGGCGTCGGTGAGAACGGCAACATTCCCAAGCCGTCGTTTATCGTCTGTAACTTCGTGGGTTGTAACGTCTATATCAAGTGGTTCGAGCATTGCGCGAGCCTGCTCGATGTACCCATGATCATGCTCGACATTCCATTTGTTCGGGAGGACATGCCAAGCAGCGACGACGTGCGTTATGTCATGAAACAGCTACAGGAGTTGATCACCCGCTGTGAGGAACTGACCGGGAAGAAATTCGACATCGATCGGCTTCGAGAGATTCTTGCCTATTCCGCACGTGCCGAGGAGGGTTGGTCGCGCGCCAAAAATCTGTGCAAGAACCGCCCGACGCCCTTCGATTCGTATTTCGACAGCATCAACATGATGGGCCCGATCAACGCCCTGCGCGGCACGCCCGAGGCGGCCGATTTTTTTGATCGCGCCGTCGAACAATACGAACAGATGGTGGCCGAGGGGATGGGTGTTCTGGAGGATGAGCGGTTTCGAATGGTGGTCGAGGGTCCGCCGCCTTATCCGTACTATCGCAATTTCCGAAACCTGTTCGAGGCCTGGGGCGCGACGGCGGTGCAGAGCACCTATTCGACCGTCGGCGGCACCTGGGAATTCGGCTTTCGGCACGACCCGCAGCGACCGTTGGAGAGTATCGCCGAGCAGATGCTCGTCCACAATCTGTGCAACCGATCGATGCTGGACCGCTATCGGCAGATCCGCACCTACGTCGAGGATTGGCATGCCGACGCGCTGGTGATTCACAGCATCAAGAGTTGCCGATTATTCTCCGCCGGTCAGGGCGACATGCGGGAATATTTCACGAAGGAACTGGGTATCCCGACATTGATGGTCGAGTCGGATCTGGAGGATCCGCGTTACTACGCCGAGGCCCAGATGAAGAACCGGATCGATGCGTTTTTTGAATCGTTGCATTACAAGCGAGTCCGTCAGGATGCGGTTGAGAAATGTACATCATAAAACCCGTGGAACATCGCCGTCCCGCCGGTCGTCGGACGATCGATATCGTGGCGGCTCAACATAAGTAGCCCCCGCTCCACGGACCTGATAGGAGAATAAACCGAATTCAAGCGGAATACCGACCGCCAACCCGCGAAAGGATCATCCATGCAATACGCCGCCGGAATCGACGTTGGTAGCACACAATCCAAAGCCATCCTGATCGACGCCTCGCGATCGATCGTGGCCCGCGCACTGATCGATACGGGTGCGAACGTCAAGCGGGCGGGCCAACGGGCCCTCGACGAACTGCTGGCGCAATCGGGCACCGCGCGGAAGGACATCGGCTTCGTCGTCGGAACCGGCTACGGTCGCTACAAAATCGAGGCCGGCGATACCCAGGTCACGGAAATCTCCTGCCACGCCCGGGGCGCGCAGATGATGTTTCCCAATACGCGGACGGTCATCGACATGGGCGGCCAGGACACAAAGGCCATCAAGGTTGGATCCGAAGGAGATGTGATAGACTTTTGTATGAATGATAAGTGCGCCGCCGGGACGGGGCGTTTTCTGGCCGGGGCGGCCGAGGTGTTGGGCATGTCTTTGGACGAGATCGGACCGATCTCGCTGAAAGGCACCCGGCCGATCCGTCTGACAAGCGTCTGCACCGTCTTTGTCGAGTCCGACATTCTCAGCTATCTCGCTCAGAAAAAGAAAATCGAGGACATCCTCGCCGGCGTGCACGAGGCCATCTCCGCGCGAACGGTTGGACTGGTGCGTCGCGTCGGGATGGAGAACGAAATCACCTTCACCGGCGGTGTGGCTCGAAATGTCGGCATGGTCAAGGCCCTGGAAAAGAAGCTGGAGATCGAGCTCAACGTCAGTGAAGAATCGCAATACATTGGCGCGATCGGTGCGGCCTTGTTCGGTCTGGATCACGTCATGGCCTCCTCGGGCGACAAGGTGGATGTAGGGGCCGAATCAACGGTATGGGTGGATGAATAACGATTTTCGAAAAAGAGTGCGGCATTTACCCGAACCATCAAACCGCAGTCTGAATTCTATACAG
Source organism: uncultured Planctomycetaceae bacterium (assembly GCA_964464525.1). Classification (GTDB taxonomy): domain Bacteria; phylum Planctomycetota; class Phycisphaerae; order UBA1845; family UTPLA1; genus CAYXGR01. The sequence continues at coordinate 5,663 of CAYXGR010000017.1, read as the reverse complement.
GGAGTGAATCGTGGCGATTATCGCAGGTGTTGATCTCGGTAGCGGAGCGACCAAGACCGTCATTATAGACGAAGAGCAACAAGTCCTGGGTCGGGGACTCTGTCGCACACAGGCGGATTTCGATGCGGTCGCCGATCAGTCCATCAAGCAGGCCTGTGAGGAGGCCGGTCTATCGCGTGACCGGATCGACTACATCGCCTCCACGGGGCTGGGGCGCTACAGTTTCAGCGAGCGGAACATTCAGATCACCGATCTGACCTGCGGCGCGCGGGGCGCGCACGCCCTCTTCCCTGACGCAGGATACGTTCTGGACATGGGTGCCCAGAGTACCCGGGCCGTCGCCCTTCGCGACGGTGGGAAGATCAAGTCGTTTCGCACCAATGAAAAATGTGCCGCCGGCAGCGGAGGATTTCTGGTGCGCATCTCGCGCTATCTCGAAGTGGAACTCGACGACATCGGGCGCATTTCGCTCGAGGCCGAGAACCCTCAACCCATCAGCAGTGTTTGCGCCGTTCTGGCCGAATCAGAGATCATCAACCACGTCTCCGAGGGGAAGACCGTGCCGGATATCATTCGCGGCGCCCACGAATCGCTCTCCGAGCGGGCACTGAGCCAGCTTAAGCTCGTCGGCTTTGATGCACCGGTTGTCTTCATCGGAGGCGTCGCACTTCAAGGCGGGATGGTGGAGTCCTGCCGTGACCGGTTCGACCACACGCTTCTGGTGCCGGACCATCCCTCGCACGTCGTCGCCTACGGCGCGGCCATTCTGGGCCTGCAACGCTTTCGAAAACGCCATTTGAACGCCGTTACAGCCTCCTGAGTGCATTGTCGGCGAACTTTACGAGCCTCTCCCCGCATCCCTGCTATGATCACCTGATTCTCGAACCGCGCGATTTGACTCCGCTCGATGAACCCACTCGTTTCGGATAGGATCGCTCGGCACTGTCGTGGGGAGAGATGCAATTTTTCCACCATAGCGTTTGAGTGTGATCATGGCACAGGTCAGCTTCACGGAAAACATTCAACGTCACGTCCGATGTCCCTCCCGGGAAGTATCCGGGTCGACCGTTCGGTCGGTTCTGGAGGCCGTGTTTCGCGATAACAAACAGGCCCGGTCCTATTGTCTGGATGAGCGGGGCGAAGTACGTCGCCATATAGTCGTATTTATTGACGGTCGTCCTGTTATGGATCGAAAGGATCTCAGTGATCCCGTCACGGAGAAGAGTCGGGTGCATGTGATGCAGGCGTTGTCGGGGGGGTGAACGAATTGCAAATAGCGAATAACGAATAGCGAAAAAGGGGCGGGATGATCGTTGTGGTGCGATTGCCGATCCTGTTGTGCAACAGTAAGCGGAAGCAGTGCATCTGACTCGGGAGGTTTGTCGATGAGTGATCGCATTTATGTCTCGACGCGAAAAGGTTTGTTCACAGTTGACCGCGACGGGTCTCGAAAGAGAAATGGCTCTGGCTGGCGTATCACGGCCACGTCGTTTCTCGGGGACAATGTCACGATTGTGTACCGCGATCCGCGAGACGGGACGGTCTATGCCGCGTTGGCCCATGGACATTTTGGAAACAAGCTGCATCGATCACGAGACGAGGGTAAAAACTGGGAAGAGATCGCGGCACCGGAGTACCCCGAGCCCCCGGATGGGGCCGAACCCGATATCTGCGCGATGAGCGGGAAGCCGGTCCCGTGGAAGCTGAAGCTGATCTGGTCCCTGGCGGCGGGGGCCGAGTCCGAGCCGGGCGTCCTGTGGTGCGGGACGCAGCCGGGCGGGTTGTTCCGTTCGGCCGACAGCGGCGCCTCCTGGCGGATGGTGCGGCCCCTGTGGGATCAACCGGCGAGAAAGAATTGGTTCGGCGGCGGCTTCGATTGGCCGGGGATCCATTCGATCCTCGTCGATCCGCGCGATCCGCGCCGGTTGATTGTGGGTGTTTCCTGCGGCGGTGTCTGGGTGACAACCGACGGTGGCGAGACCTGGGCGTGCCGGGCAGAGGGGATGCGGGCGGCGTATATGCCTCCCGAGCAGGCGCATGATCCTGAGATTCAGGATCCGCACATTCTCGTGCAGTGCCCGGAACATCCGGACGATCTGTGGACCCAACACCACAACGGAGTCTTCCGAACGACCGACGGCTGTGAATCGTGGCACGAAATAGAACATATTCCCGTGTCTTCATTTGGATTTGCCGTCGCGGTTCATCCGATCGATCCGGAGACCGCCTGGTTTGTGCCGGCGATCAAGGACGAACAGCGTATCCCGGTCGATGGCAAGGTCGTCGTCACCCGCACGCGCGACGGGGGACGGACGTTCGACGTGCTGCGTGAGGGGCTTCCGCAGGACCACGCCTACGATATCACCTATCGACATGCGCTCGATATCGACGAGAGTGGAGATCGACTGGCTTTCGGTTCCTCGACCGGCGGCATGTGGATTTCGGAGAACCAGGGAGATTCCTGGAAGTGCATCTCCGCGCACCTGCCGCCGGTTTATAGTGTTCGTTTTGTGAAGTGATTGAGATGCGTGTTTGAGAAATTGTTTATTGATCAGAGCCACGACCGTAAGGGAGTGGTTTTCTCCCAAGTCGATAGGCCCTCCCACTTGAGCGCCAACCGCTTCCTCACGGGCGCGGCTCTGATTCCGGATATCTCGAATACGTTATAAATGACGGCGGTCTCTCAATCCGCCGCCGGCAGGATCAGTTTGAAGGTGGTCCCTTTCGAGGACGTCTGCTCCACCGAAATCTCTCCCCCCTGTTCCTCCATGAGTTGTCGGCAGATGTGGAGGCCGAGGCCAATTCCTTGGCGATCCTGTTGCGTCTCATGTTCCTTGGTGCTGAAGAAGGGCTCGAAAACCTTGTCCATGAGTTCCGGCGGTATGCCGTGCCCCGTATCAGTGAGGGTGATTGCCACGTGACCGTCATCGGTCTCTCGTGTAGATATAGTTAGACAACCATCTTTATCTATCATGGCCTGCCGGGCATTGAGAACGAGATTGAACAATACTTGTTGGAGGTTTCCGACATGGGCCAAGGCCTTCAGGTCGTCGTCCGCTTCGATGACGACTTGAATACCGTCCTTGCTCGGATCGCGTCCCATGCATTCGACCGCGTCGATCAGGAGCGGCTTGATTTCGACGGAGACCGGTCCCATGCGGTCGTCCGTGGCAATCCCCAGTATCTTTGTGCACAGGGTCGACAATCTTTGTGCATTCTTGTGGGTCTTCTCGACGGCGGATCGAAGAAATTCCGGATCATCGCTGCTGAGCGCATATTGGCTGTAGCTGAGTATCGGAGTCAGGAGGTTGTTGAACTCGTGCGCGAGAATAGTCGCGACGGTTCCCAGCGAGGCCAGCCGCTGGAGCTTCTGAACCTGCTTTTGCAGGTCGGTCAGGTGTTGTTCCAGCCCGTCGAGTTGCGCCTCGACATCGAGAGAAGCCGATTCATCAGGGGATAACGGTGATCTGGAGGGTTCCTGCATGGGATCGAGACGTCGTGTGGTTGCGATTGGGGGCGGTTTCGTCGAGCATGTTCACGGCTTCGAGCGCGACCATGTCCGGCACTCGTCCCTTGTATCGGCGGAAGCGAAATCAGACTTGATGATCGCGCCATCGGATCGACCTTCATGGACCTGCAAGCACGGTTGGATGAATTGATCAGAATTGCGGAGGAACTCGGGCTGGCGATCCGGCGGGTTCCGATGGGTGGCGATGGCGGCGGATTTTGCGTGATCAAGGGAGAACGCCGATTGTTCGTGGATACAATGGCAGATCTGGAAACACGCTATGAGCGTACACTGGAGGCATTGGCGGGGATTCCTGAAATCGAGTCGCTCTATATCCGACCGGAGGTTCGCGCGGACATTGAGCAGGTGAATCGCGAATAGCGAATGGGTGTGTGATTTCACTTTGGGAGCGAGAGGGGACTCTCGCTCCAGCGATCGGATAACACAATATGACTTTGATGATGAGTGTTTCGGGGGTTCGGGGGATCGTCGGCGAGACGATGACGCCGGCATTGGTGCGGGATCTGGCTTCGGCCTTCGGCTCACATCTGGGTGGAGGAAGCGTCGTTGTTGGGCGAGACACGCGCGCCAGCGGCCCATCCCTCCTCGAAGCCGTGACCGAGGGTTTGCGCGCGACCGGTTGTGATGTGATCGTGCTCGGCGTCGTGTCGACGCCGGGGACCGCGCTGATGATCGGCCAACGATCGGCTGCGGGCGGCATGGTTATCACCGCCAGCCACAATCCGAGCGAGTGGAATGGCATCAAGTTTCTGACCGCGGAAGGATTCGCCCCGCCACCGGAAGAGGCGGACAGGATCTTCGCGCGATATCACAACAAGGATTTCAAATTCGTCGATTCGGCACATGAAGGGTCCGCGGAAATCGACGACAGCACACACGAACACCATATTGCGAAGGTGCTGGACATTCTCGATGTCGAGTCGATCCGACGGTGCGGGTTCAAGGTGGTTCTCGACAGCATCAACGGCGCCGGGGGGTTCGGCGGGCGGGTGCTTCTGGAGCGGTTGGGTTGTCGGATCGAGCACATCAACGCGGAGCCCAACGGTGTTTTCGCGCACACGCCGGAACCGACTCAGGCCAATCTCGGCGGTCTGTGCGATGCCGTCCAGGCACACGACGCCGACATCGGTTTCGCCCAGGATCCGGACGCCGATCGGCTGGCTGTCGTGGACAATGGCGGTCGATACATCGGCGAAGAATACACGCTGGCGTTGTCGGCGAAATTCATTCTTGGCCGCACGCCGGGTCGGATTGCGGCAAACCTATCCACTTCGCGGATGGTGGACGACATCGCCGCGGGTGTCGGGGGTTCCGCATCCGTGGTGCGCACGGCCGTCGGTGAGGCGAATGTGGCCCGGGCCGTTCTCGATCAGGGCTGCGTTTTGGGTGGAGAAGGCAATGGGGGCGTCATTGATCCGCGCGTGGTGGCCGTGCGGGACAGCTTTGTCGGCATGGGGCTGATTCTAAACCTGCTCGCGGACGAGCGACGGTCGCTGGAAACTATCGTGGATGAGATGCCTCGTTATGTGATGATCAAGCAGAAGTTCGACGTTCCTCGCCCCGAGATCGAGGCCTGGCTTCGGCGTGTCAGCGACACACTGGACGGTCAGCACAACCGGGCAGACGGCCTGAGAATCGACTGGTCCGACGGATGGGTGCATGTTCGGCCGTCGAACACGGAGCCGATCGCCCGCGTGATCGCCGAGGGAGCGGATGAATCCGTCGCTGCCCGATTGGCGGGACGCGTGACAGAACTGTTGTAGTCCTTCAAGGCCGGCGGTGCGGCTTGGCGGCCCGTGGTAGAACCGTGGCACAGGTTTCCAACCGGTGCGCACCGCAAGGTTGCGAACCAGTGCGTAGGATGGGTCATCGACCCATCTGTTGATCGTGCTCGGGTGCCATGCTTACACGATCCGGCCTTATGGATCGGGTAAGCATGCCGATCATTTGGGTTGCGGCCATCGGCCGCGCTGTGGCACCGATTTCCAAACCAGTGCGTATCCATTGAAAACAGATGCTGCGACATCCAGTTTCCAGATCCCCCACGGACTGTTCGTGTTCATCTCCCGTCTCGGTGACAGCGACGCTGGACCCGCAAGAGATTCCCATCTGACGCGATCCGTTCCAGCGCGTT
>CAYXGR010000016.1:0-20275 GCA_964464525.1 uncultured Planctomycetaceae bacterium | reverse complement strand
GAGGGTGCTTTTCACCGGCCCCAAGGGGCCGGCCTGAAGCCCGCTTTCAGCGGGGAAGCCCCGTGAACGGGGCTGGGGGATTCGGTTCGCCATGCCCGCGCCAAAGGCTTGGGCATGCCACCCGGTCGACAGCCGGCTGAGGGTCATTGTGAGGGGTGCATACCACCGACTGAAGTCGGTGGCAAACGAAAACTGCACGGCTGAAGCCGGCAGGGTCCATGACACTCTACGCGGGTTATATTCAGAGTTCCGACGCGTCAATGTGGGGTTCTTGCTGGGGTAGGCCGTTGACCATCGAACCCACTCGCTTGCGCTCGGGGCTCGGATTCGCTGATCCACAGGATCAACAGATGGGTGTGATGACCCATCCTACGCTGGGTTTGCGGGTCACCTGAACTGTCATGGACCCCCCGGCCACCCCAATTGGGTGTGTGGCAGCGGGGTAAGTTAGCCCAAGTTGCCCCCCCCTTTTTTTGCACTTGGGATTGGCTTAGCCGGGATCTGAATCATGTTATAATGGCGCCCCGGAGGGAAGCATGCCATGAAGACCTTTCTGCGACTGTTGACGACGATCCCGCTGATGTTTCTGTGGATCCTGACCTTCGCCGGTGTTGCCAAGGCTGATCGAAACGACCTGCCTATCGTCCTGACAGGCGTTCGTGTTCCCCTGCTCGCGGGGCAGCCGGTCGGCAATGTGTATGTCCTTGTTTATGACGCGGCAGCTGCAACCTGGCAGAGCATTCCGTACCAGATCGACGAACGCCAGACACTCGCGCTGGCGACCTGTCTCAATAACCCGGCTCTGGGCAATGTGGACAACCACTTGAGCTACATCTTCTCCGGCCTCGAGGGCAATGGCCTCGATCCCGACGACGAAATCGTCTTCATGACCGGCGACGCAATTGGAGATCAGGCTCCCGGGGCCGCCTGGCCGTCCGGCACCGACGATGTCCGCTACGAAGTCCGGATCGATGATGGCCTCGGCATGACTCTCGGCTACTGCTACATCTTCACCGCCACCTCAGCCCCTGTCGCGCCCAATCCCACCGACTACGCGTCCTACTCCTTCATCCCGATCGACCCGATCCTCGAAGACACTGCGGCCACCACCCCCTTGTACCGGTTGCACTATGGTGCCCGATGGCGGCTCGACGAATTGGCCGTTCTGCCCGCGGGCGGAGGATCCGGAACAGACATGATCGACCGGTTCAAAAACCGGGAGGGCACCGATGCCACGGCCTTCGACGGCGAAACTGAGGAAACCTGGGATGCGTTCAGTTGTTTCCTTGGCCATCGGGATGGACCGGTACGGGTTCTGCGTGAGATCCAGGGAGCTGCAAGCGGTGTCAACACCACCCAGACCATTAGCATCTACCGGGCGTTCTTCGTTGTGCGTATCAATCTCCGGGTCCACGCGATTCCCAACGTCGTCTCATTCGTGGACTACAACGCCGCTTCGACCCCGCTCACCTATTTCAACCCGGCCAATCCGGCGGGCATCACAGTCGACGGCGTGCCGGACCCCGCCATGAACATGACGCTGGGTGCATGGGAGATGGTTTCGCACCCGACGAATGGAGCGATTTTCTACCATCGGGCGGAGCCGATCCCCCCGCCTGCCCTATCGGAGGAAACATTCATCTTCGAGGCTGCCACCTTTGCCGACAGCACAGGCGACGATGAACCCGGCCGTTATGGCTGTCACGGTGTCCGGCTGAATGTCATCGCCAACACCGACGATCCGGGGATGGAGGCGGTCCTGGTCACGACGGTGGTGCCCCTCCCCGCCGCCACTGGAAATGTCGGAGCAACACTTGCAAACGAAATTGAAACCCCCCCATTTGGTTTTGCCGCCTTTCAGATTCGTCCGGCGGTGCTGTTGGGCGATCTGAATTGCGACGGCCTGTTGGACATGGGCGATGTCCCCCTGTTCGTCGAGGCCCTCGTCGATCCGGCAGGCTTCAGCGGCTGCGACATCAGCCGGGCCGACATGAACGGCGACGGACTTGCCGATGGGGTGGATATTCAGATGTTTGTCGATGCGTTGCTGTTGCCGTGAATTTCAAATGGTGGGCAGTGCGTACCCCGCCAGGCTGTTTCGCCAGTACAGGGCTTGCGATGTGCGCGTGTGCTGACCCAGGGCGGCGATTCACTCTGCCCTGGGCTGACATGTTTTGGCCCCTTCGGTGCGAGGATGTGGAAACGCCGAAAAAACTACAAACAAAGTAAGGCATGAAGCTTTTCAAAGTCAGTCGTGCGGGAAGTCCGAGGAAGCATTTTCAGACGTTCTGGCCCCGAGCGGCGCGCTTGCGATCGTTTTCGTTCAGATGGCGTTTGCGCAATCGGATTCCGTCGGGTGTGACTTCGACGAGTTCGTCGTCCTCGATGAATTCCAGCGCGGTCTCCAGCGTGTTTTCGCGCGGCGTCTTGAGGACGACCGTCCTGTCGGAGCCAGACGCGCGAACATTGGTCAGTTTCTTACCCCGGCAGACATTAACCACGAGATCGTCATCGCGACAGTGCTCGCCGACAATCTGGCCTGCATAGACCTGTTGGCCCGGCGACATAAACATGACGCCGCGATCAGCGAGATTGTCGAGGGCGTAGGCAGTGATCTGGCCGGGTTCGCAGGCGATCATGACGCCGTTGGCGCGGTGGGGGATGCTGCCACGGAAGTATTCATATTCATAAAAATTGTGATGCATGATGATCGTGCCCCGAGTTGCCGTCATCAGCCGATTGCGGAGCCCGATGAGACCGCGGGCGGGGATGGTGAACTCGATCCGAGAATGGTCTTCGCGCGAGTCCATGTTGGTGCAAATCGCGCGCCGTGCACCCATCAGTTCCATGACGGGGCCGACGTGCGATGTCGGAACTTCTACGACGCACATCTCGATCGGCTCGGTCTTCTTGCCGTCCAGCTCGCGGAAGATGACCTTCGGCTTGCCGACGGCGAGTTCGTAGCCTTCGCGGCGCATGTTTTCGATCAGCACGGAGAGGTGCAGCAGTCCGCGACCGGAGACGTGAAACTCCTCGGGCGTGGCGCCGGGTTCGACGCGGAGGGCGACGTTTCGCTGGATCTCCTTATCGAGCCGCTCGCGGATGTGCCCGCTGGTCAGATATTTTCCCGATTTTCCGGAGAAGGGGGAGTCGTTGATGCGGAAGGTCATGTGCAGCGTAGGTTCATCGATGCGCACGATCGGCAGCGGCCTGGGATCGTCTGGATCGGCGATGGTGTTGCCAATGTCGACAGACTCGAGGCCGATGACGGCGCAGATGTCACCGGCGGCGACCTGGTCAACCTTTTTTCTGCCCAGACCGTCAAAGACGAAGAGTTCTCCGATTTTGGCGTCTGTCTGGGTTCCGTCGCGATGGATGATCTTCACGTTCCGAGCCGCGTGGAGCGTGCCGGCAAAGACGCGTCCGATGCCGATGCGTCCGACGTAGTCGTTGTAGTCGAGGGTTGTGATGAGCATCTGGAGCGGTGCGTCGGGGTCGATTTCCGGTGTCGGCACGTGTTTCAGGATCGTATCGAACAGGACGAAGATATTGTCGGGTTGTTGGGTCGGGTCCAACGCGGCAGTGCCCAGTGTCGCGGAGGCAAAGACGGTCGGGAATTCGAGGGCGTCGTCGTCGGCGCCGAGATCGATGAACAGATCGAGCACCTCATCCACCACGTCGGCGGGCCGAGCGTCGTGACGATCGATCTTGTTGATGACCACGATTGGGCGCAGGCCAAACTCGAAGGCCTTGCGCAAGACGAATGTGGTCTGAGGCATGGGGCCCTCGAAGGCATCGACGAGAAGCAGGCAGCCGTCGGCCATCTTGAGGACGCGCTCGACCTCGCCGCCGAAGTCGGCATGGCCGGGGGTGTCGATCAGGTTGATCTTGGTTCCCTGATAGTTGATGGCGATGTTCTTGGAGAGAATGGTGATGCCGCGTTCGCGCTCGAGATCGTTGGAGTCGAGGATGCGATCGCCCTTGAGCTGCGACTCGCGGAACTGACCGCATTGATGGAGCATCTGGTCGACCAGAGTTGTTTTTCCATGGTCGACGTGGGCAATAATGGCGACATTGCGAATGGCCTGATTGATCAATTGAGTTCGTTCCATGTAAAGAGTAAATTTCGAGTTTCACACCGGTTGGAAACCGGTGCCACAGTTTAGTTTCCAACTTCCAGCGCCTATGACGCGTTCTTGAACAATTTGAAGGTTACCCGATCGTGAGTCTGTTCGGTCACTTCGTAGCCGGTGCCGGCGACCTTGAGGGCCTCGATGCGGCTGATGAGTCGTTCGAGGTCGTAGGCCCAGTCGACTTCCACCTGGCAGACGTTGTTGACCAGTTCCTTGAGCCGGACATTCTGAATGCCTGTTTCCTTTTTGAGGGCCTTCGCGAAGGCCGTGAAATCGCGTCGGTTGCAATTCTCGAGCGTGACCTGACAGACGCGGCGGATGTTCTGCCGCTGGCGCCAGGCCTCGCCGACGTCTCGGAGCATCCGGGCGACGCTGTTCTCCGCGCACTTTCGAAGCACGCCTTCGCCGCCGGCGTTCGCATTGGACGTGGTGCGATCGGCCGAGTAGGTCTTCGACATCAACATCTGGGCGCTATCGGTGTGATAGGCTCGGACGTTTAGTGTGGCGGTCCACTTGTACAGCGTGCGGCCGCCCATCTCGCTCGTGCCGGCCTGCCGGGCCTGGGCGTTTCCGTAGATGACCACGTCCGCCTTGAACGCGGCCGCCATCGCCGCGAGCTTATTGACATCATCGTTGAGGGCGGCGAGGGCCACGTCCCGACGGCGGGCATTCTCGGAGGCGCCCTTGTCCATCAGTTGCACACCCTTGCCGAGGAAGAAGTTCTCAATGATGGACTGCGTCACGCCGTTGGACTTCGGGCCGATGGTGTCATCGGCGTTGGAATCCTCGATCATGACCACGATGCAACGGGGGTTGCCCTCGGCCTCGATCGTGTGCCGCAAGCGAGCCCATTCCTTCTCGAAGCTTGCCTTGGAGACCGTGGCCCGGACACGGCAATGGCTGATCCCCTCCGCCGTGTGCCGATTCAATACGCTGAACTTCGTGATGTATCCGGCCGCGAACGACATCGCCTTGTCATAAACCGCAGTGTAGTTCTCGACCTTCGTCTGCGAACTGATAAATGTGCCGCAGGCCTGCTCGACCGCCTTGCGGAGGGCATCCTGCTTGGCCTGTTCCATCGCATTGCCGTCGGTGCCTGGGGCCTTACCCTCGACGGTGATGACAACCTCGTCCTTGGCCGGTGGGGCGGCCTCGGTCCGCTCCGCGGTGGGGAATCCGATGGACAGCGCAATCAGAACGGTGGGAATGGTTCGGGGAATTCGGGCATCCATGATAGTCCTCGCTCACTTGCAGGCTCGTGTGACGGTTCCGGGAGGGGTGCGTCCGTGACATACAGGACTCAGGGCCCCTCCCGTTCCTTTTTCGAGCGACAGCATACCGGTGGCCTCCGGGAATGTCATCCAGAGCGCGGAGAACGCCGGATGACGCCCTCGGGCGAAGATGCGGCATATCATGGGCCTCGCCATCCGGTATGGCCCTACCCCCCTTCACTCCATCAGCCGCCAAGCCGCGACTAGACGTCTCCCTGCGTGCGACATCCCCGAAAAAAAACTTGGAAACCCCTCGTTGCGCCGATCCGGAACCTGCGACTACAACTGGGAGATCGTTGTTTGCAGGTGAAAGCCGACCCTCTGTGTCGACATTACACCATATAGGTAATCACGATTGCTCCATAATCAAAATGTTTGTAGAAGCACGGAGACCCTGACCATGAACTGATTTTCTGCTCTCCAGGCTATCGCGTTCGCTGCTTGCGGTAGCGGTGGATGGACAATCGAATTATTCTGTGTCCGACCGAGGAAACTATGATTGGAGGATGATTATGCGGATTCACTCTGTGGTATTCATCGTATTGTTTTTGTTGATTGCTAACGGGGCTCAGGCAATTAACAGCGGTAACTTTGAAAAGCTATTACGATCTTCGGAAATTGCGGAAGGAATTTCTACAGATGCAACAGCCGGAAAAGAACTCGCAATTCCGGATTCTGACAAGATCCTCTTTGTGGAAATAACGCGATCTCACAGAGAAAAAGAGGCCTATTCTACTGCGTTCCACTATGAAGAAGGGCGAAAGTCCTTCTATTTCTCATGTAAGGCAAGGTCGATCGCATCGATCGTGCGGAACCTCTTGGAGATTGGCTCGGAGCGTCTCAGGGTTGATCCCTCGGCCCCGGCCGGCCTGTATGACGTGCAGTATCACCATCAGCAGCCGTCGAGAGGCAAGAGACATGATCGTACGCATCTCATCGAGACAATCTTGAAGGGTGTCGGAGCGGAAGTGGAGGAGATCACTGAAGAACAAGACGCCTGGGTAGCACGGCACAATGACATGCCCCTCCCGAGTGGAGAGGGAGGACTCATGCGTGGTGGCATGATCGTGGACAAGACGGGCCAATGCATAGGCCAGAATGTGCCGCTCCCAAAATTCTTCAATATGATCGAGAAGCGCTATGGTGTCTACATCGAGGATGAGACAGCACTGACCGGGCGATATGATCTGACCTACGACACAAAATATGACTTCGAGAAGTTACGATCTTATCTGGCAGATGAGTACGGTATCGTTTTGCGAAAGCAAACTCGCAAGATCAAACTCTTCAAGCTGACTAGCCCAACAGTGAAGAAGACGGCCCTTATTCAACACGAAAAGCGATAAGAACAGTCAGATCCGCAGGCACATTTGAGAATCACATATCATTCCAGACCGCGGCTGAGTTACGCACCGGTTGGAAACCGGTGCCACAGTTCTGCTACTGGCCGCTCTTCAGCCACATGGGCGGGGGGCCGCGGAGTTCCGGCGGTGGACTGAGTCTCGGTTCCGGTCGGTAGCGGAACTTATCATCCGTGCGGCTGTGCTTGCTGGACAGATCGATGGGCCGGCCGCCGATGAAGGCCGCCACGACTCGGTTGCTCGCCTGAAGCGGGCTGTCGGTCGTGAGGATTACGTCGGCGATCTTGCCCGGCTCGAGCGAACCGAGCTTGTCTCCCACACCGAGGATGTTCGCGGCGTCGAGCGTCAGGGCGCGGATCGCGTGGAGCGGTTCCAATCCGTGGGCCGCGGCCATGCCCGCCTCGATGCCCAACTGTTTGGCCAACGTGGGATCCGACGTCGCAAAGCAAATGCGGACACCGGCCCGGTGTAGTACGGCCGCATTGCGATAAACACTGTCCCACGGCTCGAACTCGCTGCCGGGATAGGCCATCGAACGCACCAGGATGACGTCCACCTGCTTCAGCGCCAGTTCGTCCACAAGCTTCCAGGCCTCGCGACCGCCGAAGATGACCGGCCGCAGAGAAAACCGCTTGGCGAACCGCAACGCCTCCCGAATCCCTTTATATCCATTCGCCCGGAAGAAGATCGGCGCCTCGCCGCGTATTGCCGGGATCATCGCCTCGAGCTTGCAATCGAACTCCGGAGCGGATTCGGTCTGATCTTTCGCCAGAGCCGATACATCAGCGTAGTGCCGGGCCTTTCTGAAATAGGCCTCCACCTCCGCCATCGTCTCGGCGTATTCCTTTCTCCGCTTCTCGCGGTCTTCCTCGGTGACACGATCGGGGAATCGGGCGGGCAACGAGGGAAGCGCCACAGACAACCCCACAGAGGATTCGATCAGGGCTTCGGGCATAGACCAGCCGTCGAGATGAACCAGACCAGCCCGCCCCTCAACGACACCGCCGCCCGGGGGAAGCATGATGCTGGTAACGCCCTCGGCCCGAGTCACTTCGACCGACGAGGCAAATGGGTTGTAGGCCGAGACGGACATCAGGTCGGGCTGGAAGCGGGCCAGATCGCGGGTGTCGACGCTTCCCGCGACCGAGTCGATCTCCGTCAGGCCCAACTGGATGCCGGCGTTAATTAGACCCGGATAGATATTTAATCCTCGGACGTCGACGACCGTCGTCCCCTTGGTAGGCGTTCCATCGGATCGCGCCGCGACGCGGGCGATTTTTCCCTGCTGGATCACCAGTACCCCGTCGGAAATCGTCGGTCCGCTGATCGGATGAATCGTTCCGCCGACGAGCCAGTATTCACCCGTCTTCGAGGCCTCGACAGGCAAAGGCGATCGGGGCGGGGCGAATGCCTTTGCAGCTAGCGGCATCGGCGGCGATTCGATATCGAGCGACTCGTGCTGGAAGAACACCTCGCCATCGATCAGCGTCAAGACACATTTCGACAACGTGTCCAGCGGGTGTCCGTCAAACACGGCCAGGTCGGCGGACTTACCCACCTCGATCGATCCGACATGCTTGTCGATGCCCAGTTGGATCGCGGCATTCAGGGTGACAAGCCGGAGGGCATCATTCGGTTCGAGATCGCCGAAACGCATCGACTTGGCCGCCTCCAGGTTCAGGTGTCGGACGACCTCGCCCGAATCGGAATTGACGGTGGCGACGACACCGCCTTGCACCATTCGGGCCGCGTTCTGTGGGATCGCGTTGTAGGCCTCGATCTTGTAGGCCCACCAGTCGGAGAAAGTCGAGGCCGCGCAGCCGTGGCGATGCATCTCGGGGATGACGCGATAGCCCTCAAGGATGTGCTGAAGGACGCCGATGCGAAAACCGTAGTCCTCGGCGACTTTCAGCAGCCGCAGAACCTCGTCGGCGCGGTAACAGTGGCAGTGCACCCAGATGTCACCGTCGTAAACGGCACTCAACGCGGCGAGCCGCAGATCGTGTCGGAGCGGTCGCGGATCGCGCCCCGCTGTCTTCTCGATGATATAGGTCTCCCAATCGGCCAGGTATTGCCGGGCGGCGTCGAACGACCGCCGAAGGACCGCCTCGACGCCCATGCGCGACCTCGGGAAGCGTGTCCCCCGGCGCACGAAGTTGGACTGCTTGACGTTCTCACCAAGGGCAAACTTGATCGTTTGAGGGGCCTCATTGAATCGCCACTCTGCCGCGGGCCGGCCATATTTTAGATGGAGAACAACATTCTGCCCGCCGATCGTGTTGGCCGATCCGTGCATGGTGTGGACCGTCGTGACGCCGCCGGCCAGGGCCCGAAATGCCGAGACCCGCGTATGATCCACCACGTCGCGGACGCGGACCTCGGGCGTGACGGAAAGTGAACCCTCGTTCAGACCGCCCTCGCTGCACAAGTGGGAGTGCGGATCGATCATTCCGGGCATGACGCAGTAGCCCCGCAGATCGATCGTAGGCATGTCCGGTGGCGGTGTCAGATCGCCGCCTATCGCCGTGATGCGGCCCTCTTCGATCAGCAAATCCGTCTCGACGAGATCGCCGTCCGTGATCGTCAACAGCGTGGCATTCTTGATCAGCAGGCTGCCGCCGGTCGAGAAGCGGGGCTTGCGATCCGCCTTGATCTCGCATTCGAAATCCGGCCAGTCCTCCCAGTCGTCGGCTGCGGTTGTCGGCTGCGAGACCGGTTCCGTTGTGGGCTGGCTGGACACCGGCTGGGTCGTGGATGGATCCTCCGCAGGCGGCGCGTCTTCTCCCGATTCGGAAGATTCGTCGTCTTTACTCTTGTCTTTCTTCTCGGCAGCGTCGGTTCGGAATGCCTTGCCCTCGACGAAGACCCACTTCACCTTGGCCTTCTCGTCGGCCAGAGGCTTGTCCATCAATGTGAGGTTCGCCATGCGTCCGGGGGCGATCTCGCCCAGATCCGGCGCCAGATCGAGCAACCCCGCCGCGTCGCGCGTCAACGCCGCGAGCGCCGCGGCCTCGGGCAACCCACGCTCGATCGCCTTGTGGAGTCGTTTCCAGACTTCCCTGGCGGATTTCAACTCGAACGAGCCGATGGCGAATCGTACACCCGCCTCGTGGAGTCGTAGGGCATTGTCTACTTCTTCTCCCCAAAGCCGAACGCGCTCTTCATACAATTTTCGCGGCTCGAAGGGTTGTGCCTGCCAGTCCTTGTCGAACACGGGGCTTCGATCGAGCCATGTGGGCGTGTTTGCTTCGGCCTCGGGGGCGGCTTGTTGCTTGATCGGTTTACTCTTCTCCGGCTCGTCCGACCATTTCAGGCTGAGGATCACGGGAACCTCTTCGGATTTCAACCGATCGGCCACTTTCCAGCCTTCACGGGCGCCGACAATGATCGGCGTCAGATCGAACTCCTTCGCCATGTCCAACGCCCGGTGAATCTCGTTTTCCCGGTTCGCGAAAAACGCGACGGGCATCTCCCCATCAAGCACATCCCACAAGACCTCTAGATCGCGATCGACCGGCGGGCGTTCGCCGCGAGGATGACGAGAATACCACGCGATCAGATCCCGCTGCCAGCGCGCGTCGGAGAGAATCTGCCGGAAGGCCGCCATCGCCCCCATCGTCGTCGTCGGATAGCGTAGCCCCCCGGACGTGTCGCCGAACGGCCGTCGGCCCCTTTGCGTCATCATCGCCGCATGCTGTGCGAACTCGGGGACGAGTACCGAACGCCGAAGCGGCGCGTCGCCCAGGGCGATCACGGCGCTGCGACCGGCGATGATTGCCGTGGGAGGCGAAACCAGTGCCACGGTCAATCCGGCCTGTCGAAACCCGTCGCGCTTCGCGGCCTCGGGCGAATATCGATCGACCACGCGCCAATGCGGATGAATCCGTCGACGGAAGGCCTCGATCGTCGCGGCATGGACGCCCTCGCTCAACTTCGGAATCTCGTCGCCGATCCGCTTGAGTTCCCCGGCATCGGGTTCTTCGAGCGTGAAGCCAGCGTGGGTGTTTGCGTCAATGAAACCGGAATAAACGATTAGATCGGTCGCATCGAAGATCTCGGTATCGCGGGGGACCGTAATGTCGGCCCCGACCGCCGCGATCCGGCCGTGATCGATCAGGATGGATCCCTGTTCGATCTCCTCTCCGGGCGACGGGATGATCCGGGCATGTTGGATCACGATCGGCGTCTCAAAGTCGGCCCGAGCGATTCCGCCGGCCGCTACAAACATCAAAAAAGTGGTCGTCCATATCGAGTGATTCATTTTGCGCATAGCGCCCCTCTCTTCAGATGCATTCCTGATACACGACAGGTTGGTATGGTTGATACACGAAACACGATCATTTTATTCCAAGACTCACTACCGCTATTCTCCATGATGCGCAGAAACGCGTTCCGGCATACCCCGGGTACGTATTCAGCAGTGGTGATTCGAAGCATCGCATGGCCAAGCGCGACTGGCTTGCTCACTTGAGCAAGTCAGTCACGCTTGACCATGCCACCCTTCATGTTCCGGTATTCCCGGATCGGCATCCACCTTGATAAGGTTCGATGGGAGGCGAGCAGGAAAAACAGGAGCGGAGCGGGCCGGTAAGCCGAATTCTGTTTCTCCGACGAAGTCGCCCCCATTGGAGACGGCGGCCATTTCTCTGGGCCGATCGGTTGCCCGTCGGCTCTAGCACCCTACCCGCAGCTCCGCGAACTGTGGCTCCGGTTTCCCGGGGCAAGGGTTCACACGGAACGGGCCGTCCCGCAGCGCGAATATCAATCGCGCTGTTGCTGCCTATGTGGGCTTGCTGGCGGTGGGGTTTACCCTGCCACGACCGTCACCGGCCGCGCGGTGCGCTCTTACCGCACCATTTCACCCTTGCCTGTGACGCCGATGGCCTTTCGGCCACGATGCCCATCGGCGGTGTGTTTTCTGTGGCACTGTCCCTGGCATCGCTGCCGGTGGCCGTTAGCCACCACCGTGCCCTGCCCAGTTCGGACTTTCCTCCCGGAGGATCGAATCCTCCAGGCGGTCGCCTGGCCCACTCCGCTCGCGGGGCATTGTACCATCCGTAACCGATTTGTAACGAGCTTGACCGGCAATCCCGTCTGGGAGGCTTCAGCCGAGTCTTCATCACAATGGTCCCGAGTCCGATACCACCGCTTGGCTTTGCGGGGGCGAAGGGGCGGGCTATATTGAGGAGATTCACCCTGTGATTCGAGGCCGTACGGCCCCCCGATTACCAATACGGAGTCTAAAAGACCATCATGGCCAAGGGTAAGAAAAACAAGAAACGCAGCGGCCCCAAGGGCAATACACGAATTGCGAACAACACGGCACGAAAGGCACACAACCCACCCGCGCGCGCGGTGGACTATGCAGCCAATCCGGTTCTGCCGGATCGGGTACCGACCGGTCTGTTTGTCAGCGGTCTAATGTGTCTCACGATCGCCGTCGCGGCTACGATTGTTCTGGTACTGAGCCACGTCAAGGGCATCAGCATGCCGGGATGCGGCCAGGATGGCGGATGCGCCGAGGCGGCGGCGAGCGCCTGGGGCAAAGTGCCCGGCATCGGGGTCAACGGATGGCCCGTTTCCTTCTTGGGATTCGCCTATTTCAGCGGGTTGTTCGTCGCCTGGCTGGGCTCGCGCGGCGGCGTCTCCGCACTCCTGAAAACTCTCGTTCGGTTCGGTGTGCTGATCTCCCTCATGTTCATCACCGTTCTGATTGTTCAAGGTCACCTGTGTTATTACTGTCTCGCCTCACATGCCGCGAACATCCTGTTCTGGATCATCCTGGAGCGCGTTCGCATCAAGCCGGCATCAGCCCTGCGCATGCCGGCCGTCGTGACGGTGATCTTTCTTCTCCTCTCTGCCGGTCTCTACGCGGTCGAATCCAAAAAGACGCAAACCTTCCATGCCGAGCAAGAGGTGGAACGGCAGGAATCCGTAGAGCGGATGATCGCGTCAAACAAGGCGAAGGCCCTTGCTGCCGCCGCCGAACAGGAGAACGAGCCGAAACCCGAACAACCCTCGCCGACGCTTCCAACGCCTGTCGCTCAGGCCGAGCCATCCAACACGCAGCCTCTAGAACCGATGGGGAATTCCAATTCAACGACTTCTGCGAAGAATCCAACCCCATCCGATCCCGTCGCCGTTGCGGAGCCGATCGCGCCCTTGGTCGATCGCCCCTGGGCTGGCGGTTTCACCGGTCGCTATCGCCTCGGTCCCGAGAAGGCGGCGATCCGTATCGTCATGATCAGTGATTACCAATGTATTGATTGTCAGCGTCTCGAACCCCAGTTTATGAAGTATGTTGAGGAGCACGACAACATCTCATTCTCGATGAAGCACTTTCCAATGTGCAAGGACTGCAATCCGAGATTCCAGCATAACAATCCTCATCCCGACGCCTGCTGGGCTGCGAAGGCGGCCGAAGCGGCAGGTATCATCGGGGGGAATGACAGCTTTTGGAAAATGCATCGCTGGCTCTTCGAACACAAAGGAACCTTCTCATTCGAAGAACTTCAACAGACCGTGCAGGATTCCGGCTACCCATGGGATGAATACGCCAGAATCATCAACAGCACTCTCGTTCTTAACAACATCACCTCGGACATCAATGAGGCCGTCTGGCTCGGCCTCCACTTCACGCCGATGGTCTTTATCAACGGCGTCGAGTTCAAGGGCATCTTCGTTCCCAATGCAGTGCAGAGAACGATGAACCAATTGCTGACTGAAAAACCCGAACCACTGACGTCCAAGTGGGACCAACCTCCGCCGGCCGTCGACAAGTGTGTCAGCGACTGGCAGGCACAATACTTCCGGCGCATCATGCCCGATAAGCAACAGTGGCCCAAGGGCCCCGAAGACGCGCCCATCAAGATCGTCATGTGGGGAGACTTCCAGGAAAAATATACCGCCATAGCGGATCGTGCTATCCGAGAATGGATGGCCAAAAAAGAAGGCGACGTCCGCTACACCTTCCGCCACTTTCCGTTCAACAAGGATTGCAACCCGGTGGTCTCCGTAAACCGTCATCCCATGGCCTGCGTGGCATCCCGCGCAGCCGAAGCGGCCGGAATGCTGGCAGGGGTCGATGGGTATTGGAAAATGCACATTTGGTTGATGGCGAATCAACAGGGTCTCAACGACACTGTCCTTCGACAGGCAGCGGTCGAGATGGGATTGGATCCGGTCGCCTTGTCCAGCGCAATGGACGATCTTCAGGTTGCCCGCGCGATCGAGGAAGACTGCCGCGCCGCAAAGGCCACGCCCGAAACCACGATGCAGGCCATGTTCCTCTACCGTGCGAGTATCCCGACGATCTTTATTAACGAAAAAGTCGTACCGCGATGGCGATTGGAAAATCGGGTGATCCTTGATCGCATTCTGGATGCCGCCTATGCCGAGTGAGGCTCGGCGTAGAGAATGCGGCCACAGACATTGCACAACACCGCCTCATCCCGGGACAAGACAGAGTTGACTTGCTCGATGGTGATGGACATGTTGCATCCACCGCAGGCGTATTCCTGACGTTTGGGATGGGTACGGGTGATTTGAGCCAGCGCTTCGCCGTCGTTCTTTCCGGCCACGCGGGTGAAAATATTCAGGATCTGGAGCGGCACCGCGGCGGCGGCCTCTTTTTTCAACTCGGACAGTCGTTTGAGATCGCCGCGCGTTTTGTCCTCAACAGCCCGAGTGGCGGCTTCGTGTTCTTCCAGACGGGTAACCTCTTTTTCACGCTCTTCCTGAGCGGCCTCGAGTTCCTTTTTTTTCTCGTCGATGCTCGACAAGAGCGTCAGGACACGATCCTCGGTCTTGCCGCTGTCGGCCTTGAACGTATTGAGTTGCGTGAGAACCGCCGAGTATTCCTTCTGGGTCTTGGAGGTGTTCAGGGCGTTGCGATACTTGGTGATCTCTGCCTCGCTCACCTTGGCTTCCAAGTCGAGCCGATCCGCCTCGATCTGATCGGTATGAATCAGTTGTTGCCGGGACTCGATAGACCCATCGATCTCGGCGATGCGTTGCCGCTGGCGCCGACAGACGCTGGCTTTTCGATCGATCCTCTGTTGGATCTCATTGATTTGAAGCTCGATTTCTTGAAGGCGATGCAACGCCTCAAGTGTCGCACCCATGGACAAGATTCCCTTATGACTGGCTATGGATCTATTGTTTGACTACACAATCCTCAACTGGAGCCATTATGCGCCGTCATCGAGGATTGATCAATGCCGATTATGACGGATTCGATCGACAGGACCCAAGACACTGTAGGAGGAACTTATTTGGGGCCCGCCAGGCGTGCCGGCGCGCCGGGTGGGATCGGATTGTTGATGTTCGCCTTGGGGGACATCATTGTCCAATTCTGGCTGTTCCGCGCGTTCATGCAGATGGGTCAGATGACCATCCTACCGCCGACTGAGAGTCACACCGCCTGTTCTAGATACCTGAAATGCATGCACTGGCGTTCGAGGTTCGGATTTCGCACAGGTCGGAATCTGGTACGCCCAGAGAGTGATGGAGACGCTAAATCATCACTTCGGCCAAGATTTTCCCGCCGGAAGAAGTCTCGTCGGCAACCTGTTCCATCGCAGCCTGCCGTAAATCCTGTTGGATTCCGTGAGATTCACCAACCCTCAGAATCCCGGGGATCAACAACTCGATCGGTCTCTGACCAGCCCTATGTTCAGACATGAGACGCGCCCCCCATGACGCGATGCGTGCAACATCCACCTCGTAGGACGTGATTCCATGCGTACTGGGTGCCGAATCGCCCGGGTGTGAAACACAGGTGATCACGATATCCCTGGCTCGCCTTCGACGCATGAGATCATCATTCGCAAGGGCGGCAGTCAGCGCATGGGGGCCGATCAGGAGTACGCCGATCCTCGGCGTATCACCCACGTGCGAATTCGTCGTTGTCGCCGCGATGCATTCCCGTTCCAGCCATGCGGTCGTCTCTTCGCCGGACAGGGTGGGATCACATTCCCGAATTCGCCCGCCAAAACGAGCCGCCGCCGTTCCGCAACCGGTCCGGATCGCATCGAGTTCGCGCCCCGTGCCCGTACCCACGACAAGCTGTGTTCGGCATCCCAGGCGCAGGGCATACTCGGTCAGCCGGTATCCCGCATCCAGATAATCCGGCAGGACGGCGTTGACTTTGCAGGAATCCCCCGTCGCGCCGAACACCGAAATCGGCACCTGACGCCGGGCGGCCTCAAGCAACAGCTCCTCAGACAGGCGACCCTTTCTTCGTTCCAGGACACCGTCCGGAACATAAAACAAGCCGTCCGTATTTCTTCTGAGAGCGGACGGCCAATCTGACAGCCGTATTGGATCCGATTCACACGTCGGGTGGATGCGAATGGACTCCAATCCGTGTCCGAGAGTTGCTACTTCCCTGCGCAGCGCAGCGATCCACTCCCGCCGAACCGAAGACTCGATCATTCGATCTGATTCAAAATAACGGAACACCCGGCGACGTCCCACCCGGGCGAAGTCGCCGTTGGATACGAAGGTTCCCAGACCGATGTGGCGAACGAGAAGTCCCTCGCGGCTGAGATCACGCAGGGCCTTGTTGACTGTCTTGGCGTTCACGTTGAATCGTCGGGCAAGTTCTCGTTCGCCGGGCAGCCGATCCTGAAGTTCTCCCGATTTGATAGCCGTTCGAATCCGCTCCCGGAGCCGCTGAAACTTGTAGCTCAAGGGAACGGGCCCAACGCTCTTGTCATTCTCAAAGCGCATGTCACTACGCCGATGCATGGTGCAACCTCCTGATTATGCTTGTGCGAGGGGTGCTTTTCAGTCCGATCGGCGGCGATTTCATCTGCCGCGATCAGGCGATGCTCACGCCGGATTGGGCGCAAGGCGGTACCATCGCCGCTGCGAGGAAGCGATCCTGTCGATGTCCTGCGGTGAAGGAACGGATGGGCGGGCCGCCGAACTCGCTCACACTCCAATGAGTGGCATTGAGTCGTCGGGGGAGAACTCGAAACGATCGGATTGCGGGGCTTCGAGGACTCCTACCAGTTCCCAATAAGTATTGTTGCAAAAAAACACCCCAGGTCAACCTCAAACCAATAAGTTACCCCCGGTCGCCAACGATAACCATTGACGACGCAATGCGTTAAGAATGTGCACAGAAAGTCCTGTGCACCCAATTTTCAGCCGGGTGCGTAACTCAGGGGGCATCGGAACTGCCGCTTGGGTTTAGAGGGCAGACGCAAAGAATCATTACTCGATGAACCGATTCCGTTGGCCTCGACCGGAATGGGTCCATCGCGTTCTCACGTGTCCGTGCCTTCACGCCGTTGCACACCGAGCCCTGCCTCATGACTCAGCCGGAGTTCACCCCCCTTGCCGCTCAGCCCTTCGAACGGATCGCGTTTGAGGAGCAGGTGGCCGTCCAGATCCAGCCAATCGGCCAACGGGGCGAGCTGTGCTGCGGTCGCGATTCCCAAGGTGCTTTCTATCATGCAGCCGAGCATGATCTTCATCCCGAAGGCCCGGCCCAGGTGAATCATCCGTATCGCTTCACGAATGCCCCCGCACTTGCTCAGCTTGATGTTGATCCCATCCACGCGGCCGGCCAGGGCGACGACATCTGCTGGACGCACGCAACTCTCGTCGGCGACGATTGGAACGATCCCTTCGTCGCGGATTCGTTTCATCGCGTCGATATCGTCCGCGGAAAATGGTTGCTCAACGAATTCAAGACCATACGCAGCAAGCCGTGGAAATTGTCTGATGGCTTCATCCAGCGTCCATGAGGCATTGGCATCTACACGCAGCGTCTTTTCCGGCGCGATCTCTCGGACGATGGAAAGCGTCTGCTCGGCCGTGTCGGGGGCGATCTTGATTTTCAGAATCGGAAAGGCCGCCGCCCCCCTTGTTTTCTCGGCAATCCGGCCGGGGGTGTCGATGCCGATGGTATAGGACGTAAGCGGCACGCTGTGCGGATCCAAACCGAGCCAGCGGGATACAGGCACGTTGAAGCGTTTTCCAATCCAGTCGTGCAAGGCAGCATCGACGGCGGCGACGGCGGCGCGCTGATCATCGAACCGATCCAACAGATCGGCGGTGATCGATTCGATGGACAGGGGATCGGCGTGTTCGAGAATAGGAGTCATCGCGCAAAGCGCCACTTCGGCGGAATCGACCGACTGATGGTAGGTATCGATCGGTGCAGCCTCTCCCCAACCCTCGATTCCTTCGGACGCGATCCTCACCCAGAGAGTCCGTGTCTTGTCTCGAACGGCCTTGGCCGTTCGGAAAGGGGTTTCAGGTTCGATCGAAATCCGTGACCAGGAGAGTTTCATGGGATGTGATTTTCAGGGTAAACAGGCCGTTTCGACAACCCCGGCCAGGAGAATGAAACGGTCCGGAGCACAATCCAACACCACCATCCATTGCTGAATGTGCCGATTCGGGACCTTGTATAGATCGCAACCTTTTGCTATATAAACATTAACGATAAATAGCGACATCGGTTTCGTGGCGTATTGCCTTCTTGGGTCAGCGGTGTATCATCTTCGCGTACAGGATCATCAAACGGACGGTGTTGTTTCCATGGCACGGATGCACTCCCCATAACCGGCAGCATAGGGTATTATGCCCGGCTTTGCGTCCGGCCAGTGATGCCGTCGCGAAGAAGAAGACCGGTGTGTGTCAGATCGCGCGAACGCGATCGGCGGTCCAACAGACAGAGAGTTCTATGTCCATACGCCCTGTTAGAATTGCGGGTACGGGGAGTTTTCTTCCCGGTCCGCCCGTTCCGAATGATAAGGTCGAATCCGTGCTCGGTACGCTGGATGCGGCGCCGCCCAAGGTCAAGAGCTTCGTCAGCAACCTCGGCCAGAAGATGCTCGATCGCGGTGGTGTTCATACACGCCACTTCGCGGTCGACCCGGAAACGGGAGACATGACCCACAGCTTCAGCAGCCTGGCCGAACAGGCGGCGCGCCGCGCGATGGAGTCCGCCGAGATCGAACCCCAGC
The DNA here is from genome assembly GCA_964464525.1 of uncultured Planctomycetaceae bacterium. Lineage (GTDB taxonomy): Bacteria > Planctomycetota > Phycisphaerae > UBA1845 > UTPLA1 > CAYXGR01. The sequence continues at coordinate 1,526 of CAYXGR010000016.1, read as the reverse complement.
AGCTCGATCTGGTGATCATCTCCTGTCCTTCCTACGATCACAGCACACCGCCGACAAGTGCCCTGCTACAAGAACGACTGGGTGTGCAGAACTGCGCCGAGATCGAGGTTCACTCCAATTGTTCCGGCGTCGGCAAAAGCATGCAGATCGCGCTGGATGCAATCCGCTCGGGCCGCTACGAGACGGCCTTGGTCGCGTACAGCCAGCTGTCTTCAATTTATCTTCGTAGTTGTTACTACAACCAACCCAAGATGGACAAGGTTCACGCGGCCTTAAGGTGGATCCTCGCCGACGGGGCCGGGGCCGTTGTTCTTCAGGCGGGTGACGAGGGCGACGAGACCCATCGCATTATCGACACCTTCGTGGAGTCGGTCGGAGCCGGTCGACCGGCCGGCATGACCGCCGGCGGCGCCGCCGCGGATCTGATGGATGTCAAGACTCAGATCCCCGAACTCTATGAGCGAGGCAATCATCACCTCTGGCAAGACTTCACTGCAGTAAACGAAAACGCGGCCCCTCTTCTCCTGCAGGGGCTGATCAATTTCACCACCCGCCTCAATATCGATCCCAGCACGGTCGATCATTACGTGGTGTCCATCCCGACGACCCAGTTATACGAAGATCACATCCCGGCCTTTCTCGATCGCCTCGGCATCACGCGGGACAAGATCAAGTTCCGAAGCAACTCCGTCGGCTATTGCGGCGGGGCCGCCACGGTTCTGCACTTCGACGAGATGATCCGGGATGGTGAAATCAAATCGGGAGATCTGGCCATCGTCCACGCCGTTGAGTCCAGCAAGTGGATGACGGCGGGCTTCGCGGTTCGATGGTAGACTCCGGGCGAGAAGATCCCACCTCCGCCGCCAGCCTGGCATTCCGGATGATCTTCTACTACTTTGCGTTTCTGGCGGCCGTCCTCATCGGCCTCCCCATGCTGTTCAATTATCTCGGCAAGTTCGTGGCCGGACCAAGCGTCGGAATGCCCTTCCTGGATCCGGGTCTCGGCCAGAAAATAATCGGCGGTCTCATCGGCATTGGCAGCCTCATCGGCTACACGATTTGCTCTCTCTGGCTCGTCATCGTGGGCAAAGGGCCGTTCGTCGAGTTCGATCCACCCAAACACTTCGTGGCCACCGGACCCTATCGCTGGGTGCGGAATCCCGTCGTGCTCTTCCTGCTGACCACGATCCTCGGGGAGGCGATCTTTTTCGGTTCATTCGGAATATTAATTCTACTCCTGCTCGGAATTCCCTTCGCCCAATTCCAGGCCACCCGGATCGAGGAGCCACGCCTGTCTGAACGCTTCGGAGAATCCTACATCGATTATTGCAAACGCGTCCCTCGATGGTTTCCCCGGCCGCCCCGAGACGATCCGACGGAATCCGCTTAGAATCCATCTCATCTGGTTCTGTACTACTAACAGTGAGAATCATCGCGGTTCGCGAAAATTTCTCGGGTGCCATGCTTACACGACCCGGCCTTATGGGTTGGGTAAGCATGCCGATCACTTTGGTTGCGGCCGTCGG
>CAYXGR010000015.1:0-20476 GCA_964464525.1 uncultured Planctomycetaceae bacterium | reverse complement strand
GGCGAGGACTCATCGACGCAAGGAGCAGCGGTCGAGGTTGAACGGGTGCGGACATTAAGCATTGGCCTGAACGGTTCAAGTATTTGATCTCCCCCTATATTCGCGATGCACGGACGATGCAAGACCAAGCAAGAATCCAGTTATTTTTCTCGATTTTCATCGAACCAAATCCACCCGCTTACGGTCTAATGGAGCGGAAGGATATCCGACCCGATGGGTGAGACCAAGAGCGACGAGACGCTGTTGACGGAGTTCATCGAAGGCCGCCGCGCGGCCCTGGGGGAGTTGGCGCGCCGATACGAACCAGCCCTGCTCGGTCTGGCCGGCGGCCTGCTGGGCGGCCGACAAGATCTCGCCCGCGACGCGGTACAGGAGACGTGGGTCCGCGTGATCCGCTTCGGCGAGCGGTTCGACGGCCGCAGCCGCTTCAAAACATGGCTCTACCGGATCGCAATCAACCGATGCCACAGCCTGTCGGCGGAGGCTGCGGTTTGGGCGGCGACGGAGTCTCCGAAACAGACGATGGACCGAAATGGAATCGAGGTCTCGAATGATCGGGAAGACCGCAAGACAACCCGACCGGATCGGGCCGCCCAGACGGCGGAGCGAGATGGGGTGCTGCGTCGCACGGTCGAACAACTCGGCCCCGACAAACGCGATGTGCTCCTCCTGTGCTACCACAAGGGACTCACGCACCCGGAGGCCGCGGAAATCCTGAACATCCCCATCGGAACACTGAAGTCTCGATTGAATGCGGCCCTAGAGGAACTGCGGGGCCGGCTGTCGTCGGAGATGAACACATGACTTCGCAGAATGCAGACAACCTGGAGCAAAAGCTAGCCGCGCTGACGCAATGGGAGGGGAGTAAGTCGGCCCTCTGGCAGCACGCCCTCTCGATCGCCGGGCCGACCAGGAAACGCGGCGAGTCTCTGTGGCACCGCATCACGACGAAAGATATCCCTTCCTGGGCGCTGGGTTCAATCGCCATCTCGGCGGTGTTCATCACCGCAGTCATTATCAATCTGCCGCATCTCGGGGTTCAGGGGAAAAGTGTTCCCGTCGCTACGAAGCGGGGAGCCGAACTCAAGGAGTTGAGTTATCCAGAAGACTCGGCGGGAGTCGACATGTGGTCCGTGGCTCGTCGCAACCAGACGACTCCGAAGCGGTTCGTTTCTCCTTCTACGACCGATTATTCCTCCCAAAGCTTCGATCAGTTGCCGACCGACGCCGCCCAGCGCCAGGTCGTTCGCAAGGCGACCATCGAACTCAACTGCACGGACGTCCGCGCCGCCTATGCCAAGGCGAAGTTGATCGTTCAACCGGCGACCGGCGAATTCGTCCAGGATTCCGGCCTGACCGGCTCCGGCAAAAACGCCTCCGCCAACCTGACCCTCCGCGTCGCGGCCAACCGCCTCGGCGACGTCCTCGACGCCCTGCAAGACCTCGGCGAAGTCACCTCACAGCGCCAGGAAGGCCAGGACGTGACCGGCCAAGTCGTCGATATCGAGGCCCGCCTGAGAAACGAGAAGCGAGTCGAGGCCGAAATCCTAGAGCTATTGGACAGCCGCGAAGACGCAAAGCTCAAGGACATCCTCGAGCTGCGCAACACCCTCAAAGACATCCGATATCAAATCGAGAGCCTGACCTCTCAGCGTGCCCGCCTCGGTCAGTTGGTCTCGCTGGCGACGGTCCTGGTCCTCATCCGCGCCGACGACGTCCCTGAGGAGGAATCATCCACCCTCGGCGCCTATTTCGGCGACTCCATCAGCGGAGCCTGGCACGGCAGCCTCCGCTTCCTCGCCGATACCGTGGCCACGATGCTGCGGATCATCGTCGGCGGTCTCGTCTTCTGGCTCCTCGCGGCGATCATCGTCGTGCTCCTGATCCGCAGGTCGCGTAAGAACGCCTCGGGTAGTGAGGCGTGATGAACAGGGTGACACCTATGGAAAAGTGCTTCAATGATGTTTGGATATGTCCCCGGCGGCAGCGAGCCCGCGGTGGGTCTCATATTTCAGCAAGGTCTCATTCGTCGCCAATTCCTTAAATGACATTGTCGAAATCGAGTAGACGATCCGCCTCATGCCCCCGTATTGTCGTTTTCCGGGAATGGCCCATAAAATCGCCATCACACCTCACGATCCCGAACTTTCGGGCCGATAGGCGGCTTTCCCGCCCACAGGCCTGTGTTTCTCCGACATCCCCCCGTTACAAACCCACCCGGCTCCTCCCCAAGTCCGAGTTCCACCTCTCTCACGCAACTGTTGATGATTCAACGAATTAGGGCGGTTTCACAATTCAACCCTCCCACTCGGCATCCGGGCATGCCAGTTGCAGTTCAGCCCTTGCGACAACGACGGGTGAGCCACAATGCCCTTGAAGTCAGAGATCAATCCCGTGGAGTGGACAGCGCCGGGGGGCCGGCGGGAAGGAAGCCAAAGACTATGGATGAAACCACATTCCAGCGAAAGTTGGCTGAATTGACGAAGGAAATCGATAACCTGCCGGAAGAGGATCGCGTCAAACTCGAGGCCCTCGCCGAGCAGACCAAGCAGCGCCACGCCAAGCTGCGGAAGACGGTCAGCAGCCTTCAGGAATCGCTCGACTATCTCCGACTCTCCGTGAAGTATCTGCTCTTCGATCTGGAGGCGACCCGCCGGGAGAACGGCTATCTCCGCAAGATGCTCGAGGATCAGTCAGAGACGTAGCCAACCAGAATCGGATGGCGTCGCGCCATCCCACAAACCACACACAACACCCCTTTGTACCCGAGAGACCCATGTGAAAGGCCGTCCAGGATGGACGGCCTTTTGCGTGCGCAACCCGGTGCTGGAGTGCTGGACCGAGAATCCCTTCTCGGTCCCACATCCCCGGGAATCCCTTCCCGTGTCTTTTTTTGTTTCTTTACCCCAAAGGAATCCAAACAAGTCAGTCTTGCAAGGCGGGCAATCCCACGATCCAACCCGAAGAACCACGGACTTCCAGTCCATGCGGCCTACACCCCAACCACGTGTATCCCCGCATCGAGGAACCATCCCACCCGTGTGCCACTGCTTCAAGCAGTGCAAACCAACCCGCGATAGAGTCCGTCATGTCGACCGGATTTAAGGGAGGATGCCCACCCACATCTCGCAGATTGGATTGAAATCAGGGTTCGCAGCAACAGCCCCGTTCACGGGGCTTTCCCGCTGAAAACGGGCTTATGGATCGGACACGGGTTACTGTTCGATCGCGCTCATCCCTCGATCATCATCACCGAATGGATGGGATACTTTTGGAGCTTTTCCCGGCCGTGGAGGAAGCACAGCTCGATCAGAAAGGCCACGCCCACGATCTCGCAATCGAACTCCTCCACCAGTTGGCAACAGGCCGACATCGTCCCGCCGGTGGCCAGCAGATCGTCGATCAACAGCACCCGGGCGCGCGGGCGGATGGCGTCGTGGATGATCTCGAGCGAGTCGCGGCCATATTCCAGCTCGTATTCCACCTTCATCGTCTGACCGGGCAGCTTGCCGGGCTTGCGGATGGGCACGAAGCCGGCGGAGAGATTACGGGCCACGGCGGTACCAAAGATAAACCCTCGGCTCTCGGCGCCGACGACCGTATCGATCGATTGATTGCGAAAGGGCTGAGTCAGATATTCGACCGCCATGGACAATCCGACCGGAGACGCCAGCAGCGGTGTGATGTCCTTGAAGACGACCCCGGGCTTGGGGAAGTCGGGCACATCGCGAATGAGCGTACACAGGCTGTCGATGTCTGGAACTTCGAGCGTGTGAGTTGTTTGCATAATTGATTTCCTGGTTCGGAGTGGCCCATGATAGCCCGAGAGATAAGGGATGCAACGATCCAGACAGGATCCAAACCCAAGCGCAAGTGAGCCGGAACCCCATCAGAGCCCCGAGCACAAGCGAGCGGGAACCGAGCAAGAGCAAGTGACTGGCCCCCAATGGATGCACCAGCTGTTATGAGAGTCGGCGTCCTTTCTTCAATCCCCGGCAAGTGGAGAGGCGGGCGGTGCGGGAGATTCGGGTGGGCCTGGGGGCGTTTCCGGCGGGGTGGGCGTCTTGGATTCGGTCACGGTCGGCGGCGCCTCGGCGGCGGCCGGGCCGCTGTTGGAAACCTCCACGTTTTTGACCTGCTCGGGCTTGGGCTTGGGCTTGAGCTTGGGCCGAGGGTGAGATTGCTGGGGCGGTGCGACCTTAAGCGGAGCCAGCACCATCGTCATGCGTTTTCCCATCACCTTGGCGGCGCGATCGACCTTCGCGATATCAACAAGGGCCTCAACGATCGAATGGAAGGCATCCAGTCCCCTGTCCTGACGAAACCGTTCCCGGCCTCGGAAGAGCATCGTGAACTGCACACGATCGCCGTGTTCGAGAAAGGCCCGCGCCCGATTCATCTTGATCGTCCGGTCATGCTCATCCGTCTTGGGGCGCAGACGCACCTCCTTGATCTTTTGCTCGTGGTGCTTTTGTTTCTGCTTCTTGGACTGAAGGTACTTGTGCTTCCCATAGTCCATGATCTTGCAGACGGGCGGCCGTTCGTTGGGGGACATTTCGACAAGGTCGAGCCCCACTTCCCGCGCCATGCGCAGGGCCTCGGGGGTCGGCACCACGCCGAGCATGTTCTTGTCCTGGTCGATCAGCCGAATCGGCGTGATGCGGATCTGCTCGTTACATCTCATGCGTCGAGTAGCCAAACACCATCCTCTCTATAATAGAAACCTGTTGACTCCATTCCGCGCCAACCCAATCCACGACACGGAAAAACAAAACTTATAACTCGAAACGCGCGATACGTCACTCCTCAGTGGCATCGAAAATGAACACTATCTGCGATCTTGATCAGCAATTCACGCGTCATCATTCCTCTAAAACATTCTCGGGTGGATGCGGCTGATTCTGTTGCAACAGCATCGTCACGAACATCTTCAGACTCATGTTGTCGAGTTGCCGGCCGCTGCGATCGTTGACATTGACCGTTCGAGCTTCAGCCTCCTGCTCGCCCACCACTGCGATATAGGGAATCTTCATCTTGCGAGCACGATGTTTCTTGGGACCGATCCGCTCGGGAGACTCGTCCAGATCGATGCGGAAGCCGGCACCCCGAAGACCATCGGCGATTTCATGGGCATAGACCGCGCTTTTCTCGCTGATGCTCGCCACCACAACCTGCACCGGAGCAAGCCAGAAGGGGAAGGCCCCCTCAAAGTGCTCAATCAGGATCCCCATGAACCGCTCCATGCTACCAAACGGGGCCCGATGAACCATGATCGGTCGGTGCTGGCGATTGTCGGAACCATTGTATTGGAGACCGAAGCGCTCGGGGAGGTTGTAATCAACCTGAACGGTGCCGAGCTGCCACTCGCGGCCGATGCAATCCTTGACCACGAAGTCGATCTTGGGGCCATAGAACGCGGCCTCGCCGATTTCCTCCGTCGCGCTCATCCCGCTGGTGATGACCGCCTGGCGCAGGGCATCCTCGGCCCGGGCCCAGGCCTCGGGGTTGTCGATGAACTTGGGATCGCCCGGATCGTGCAGGCCGACGCGCACCCGGTAGTCCGTCAGACCCAGGCCGTCCAGAACGTAGCGCGTGAGTTGAAGACACGAGGCCAATTCATCCTGAAGCTGTTCGGGGGTGCAGAAGATGTGGGCATCGTCCTGGGTGAATCCGCGTACCCGCGTCATCCCGCTGACCTCGCCGGACTGCTCATAGCGATAGACCGTTCCAAACTCGGCCAGGCGAACCGGCAGGTCGCGATAGCTTCGCGGCTCGCTGGCATAGATTCGAATGTGATGCGGGCAGTTCATCGGCTTGAGAAGATGGCCCTCCTCCCGAGCCATCGCCGCGTGGATCCGTTCGGCCAGATCCTCCGTGCAATCGGCCGGGTTGAGCTTCAGCCCAAGCACTTCACTAAGGGGGCCCAAGGCCGCACTCAGTCGATCCGAGCGATCCTGCTCCGAGGCCGTCTGATAGGTCGGATCCGACAGCAGATCACCGATGGCCTGAAGCGCCGAGCTTCCCGTCCGTTCAAACATCGGGGGAAAGTTCCCCTCCTTGTAGTAGGGAAAGTGGCCGCTGGTGCGATAGAGTTCGAGCCGGCCGATGTTCGGCGTATAGACCGGCTGATAGCCGTGGCGAACCAGTTCGCTGCGGAGATATTGCTCTAGCAGGTTTCGGACAATTGCACCGTTGGGCTTCCAGAGGACGAGCCCGGTGCCGACCATGGGATCCAGCGTGAAGAGACCGAGTTCCTGACCGATCCGCCGGTGGTCGCGTTTTTTGGCTTCTTCCAGTCGATTCAGATGGGCCTTCAATTCCTTTTTGGAATGAAAGGCGGTGCCGTTGACTCGCTGTAACTGCTTCTTGGAGGCATCTCCGTGGAGGAAGGCACCCGAGATGCTGAGGATTTTGACGGCTCCGATCCGGCCGGTGTCGGGAACGTGCGTTCCCATGCAGAGGTCTTCCCAGTCGGCGCCCGGTTCAGGCCCGGTCACATAGAAACTCAGAACGTCTCCCTTGGCGCGTTCGGCATTCTCGACCTTGTAGGGATTCCCTTCGGCACGAACCTTGGCTAAACCCTCTTCGCGGCTCATCTCATAGCGCGTGAAGGGGCGCGCCGCCTTGATGATCGTGGCCATCTCGGCCTCGATTCGGGGAAAATCGTCGGGTGTCAGTTTTTTATCGAGATCGATGTCGTAATAAAAGCCCCCCTCGACGGGTGGGCCATAGACCAGCCGCGTCTCGGGCCAGAGTTTGCAGATGGCCTCGGCCATGACGTGGGCGGCGCTGTGGCGAAGAATCTGCAACGATTCTTCGCTCTTGCTGGTGTAGAGCGTCAGGGTGCAATCACCGGTGAGCGGGGTGGTGATATCGAGCGTGGCCTCGCCGTTGCCGTCGCTTACCCTCGCCGCGAGGGCCGCCTTGGCCAGGCCGGGACCGATTCCGGCCGCCACATCCGCGGAGGTAGCACCGTCCGGCATGTCCTTCGTCGATCCGTCGGGAAGCGTGACCTTAATCATGGAATGTCGGCGTGTTCAAACGGCATGGATATGATTCTGATGCGTCCTGGTGGATCCAACCACCTGTCAATTGTTGGCGCGGCATGAAACCCGTGAACCCGACCGCCCAGAGGCTCCCGGCGCGTCGGGACTCCCCAACCGCGTGTTCCGGAGGCACTATACCGCCCGGGCGCGAAGGGTCAACATCATCCTGGGGAAAGTCGATCGTTAATGCGTAGAGACCGAGACCCATTCAATAGCCGATGGGCGTATCACCGGTCAGCCCAAATCGTTTAACCGTATCAATCCAGGCCGTCCCGCCGACCAGGGTGGACCCCGCCGGCAGCCACTGATGCGGATTGGATGATTGCAAATCGCCCTGAGTCTCGACGTGGCCGTCGTAGAAGGCGAGATTCATCTTGAACGTGTCGGCCTTGGCCCCGGAGACGGGTTCAGCGGTGGCGTGCCGATAGGCAAAAAAGCGGGCGTCCACGCCAACCTGGCTGCCATTGCCCGGTGCCCAGGTTCGATCCCATGAGCGGGTAAAGGTCGAGTAGGGGCCGGCATCGGAGAAGGTGCCGCCAAAACTCGCATTGGGTGAGAGATCGTAGTCCGGTGCGACGGATATCGTCGCGAAACGAGACCCGTCGCCGCAAAAGACCTTGTTCGCCGGATTGCCGACCCGGCTGATGGATGGTCGCCAGTCGTTGGGCAATTGTTCACTGTGGTTCGATGGTGAGGTATCCTTGGTGTAGAGCTGATACCGGAGGGTGTTGTAACTGACCATCCAGCCGGCACCGGCTTCCGGGCCGTTGAATCGGGTTGCCAGGAACTTGTTGGAGGCACATAGAAAACCCTTGTAAGTACGCATCTCGTTGAATCGCTGGACCAGACCATTGACATCGCCTCGGGCGGGGAGGGAAAAGCCACTGTTCCACATATGCGCCAGCGGACCCATGAAATCCCAGTTCTGCACCGCAGGGCCAAAGGCCGAGGTTTCTCCCAACAGGTAGGCACCCGAACCGGAAGGCGAGCCGACGATCCAATCATTGTTGTCGTGGCCATACTGAACCGCCCCTTCGGCCAACCGTCGCATCTGTGCCATGCAGGCCACGCGCTGACCGGTCCGCCGGGCACCCACCATGGCGGGTAGCAGAATCGAGATCAGCAGGGCAATGATTGAGATCACCACGAGCAACTCAATCAACGTAAAACCATCGTGTTTCGATCGATTGTGAATCATGTCCGACTCCTCACTGGTTCGCCTCCGCCTCGGCGGCAAGCATCAAATCCGGGGGGGGTAAGGGATTGTGCGGTTTGACCCAATGTCCGCAGTCCTGGCATCTCGTCTTTTTCTCGAAGCCTTCTTCATCTACATTGGGATCCAAGACCCATTCCGGAAATACAAACGTGGGTTGTGTCTTGGCCTTCCATTCTCCGTTTTCGTCCTTGGTCCAATAGCAAAGTTCGGCCTTGTAGCCGGTGTTTTTCTTCGAGTGCGGAGAATAAATCGGTTCCCTGTCTCCGACCTGCAAGGAGTGCTCGAACGGCTTCCGGGTCTCAACACAGATGTAAACACGATCGGAGGCCCATTGGGCGGCATCTTCGCCCCCCAATTGTGTGTAGGCCACAACTCCGGCCGAGATAAAGACGACCACGGCGATACTGAGTTTGATGATCTGCCGACGCGAACCCGACTCGTCCATATGCACACGCTCCTGTGTGTGGCGATGTCCCACTGTCGGTCTCGCCGATGCAAGGCCGACCTTATCGGTGTGTTTCTTGAAACAATCCGGGGCCGTCGCAGATTCCAAAGCGGGAACCGGCTTATCAGTGCGTTCCCGATAATGGCATCGTCTGCCCCCTGATGCTTCAGTCGCGCTATTATAGTGTATGGAGCCTTCCAGTGCGATTCCTTTTTGGATGAAATCCAGATGGGGGCGGTGACACTACGGGTGGAGATGGTTCTTAACCTCGGGTTCCCGCCTCCAGTCGCCCCATTTTCGGTCTGTCAGGATGGTCGTTGAAATGGGCTGAATGTGTAGATGGGGGAGCATGTCACCGGCCATACGGAACCGACCTATTAGCCCGTCTTCGGCGGAAAACGCCGCTGAAGTGGCGTTTTTTTCCCATCTAATGAGGATTGGGTTGGTGGGTTGGTATGAGTTGGCTAGCCACTGCCAAGGCACAATCCTTGGGGATCGTGTCTTGACAGTGCCACCCTTTCGATACCTGGTGTTTGGGTTGGCCAACCACTGCCAGGGGTTCAGGCCAAAAAAGGCTATTTGGACGCAGCGGACAGGCGCTGGCTGGTTAATCGGCGGAGCACCGAATTGAGCGAGAAATGGCGACCCGGGCAGGCCGTCTTGTGCGTCACCCCCCCGTGGGTCAGGATTCTGGACTGTGAAATGCCGCATTTCCGAGTCAAAAAATCCACCAACCGGGCAAGGGACTCGATCTGACGGGGGGTCGGTCGAGCCTGTTCGAAGTTCCCGATAAGGCAGATGCCGATGCCATGCTCGTTGTAATGGTTCCCTGGAACCTTGCAGTGGGCGCCGGTCATCTGCTTCTTCCAGCGTTCGCCGACATACACCGCTCCATCGCCGTAGGCGACTCCGTTGCCGATCACGAAGTGATACCCCAGCTCATCCCAACCGCGCTGGTTGATGTGGTATGACCGCATGCTCTGAGGTGAGGCAATGTTCGAGGCCGAGTGGTGGATGACGATGCACTCCCACTTGTTCGAGATGCCGCCCGCGGGAGTCCACTTTTGTCCGACCCGTTTCGGTGTGGGTTTGGGTGAATGATAGACCGGTGTTTGCAACCGCCTGATCGCAGGGGGTCGAGGCCCGACATACGGCTCTAGATAGGCGAGGGTGGTGTGATGCTCCCGCGCACAGCCTGCGACCAATAAGACAAAAAGGAACGCAAACAGGTATGGATAGACGGATTTCCCCACAGCGAATCGTGACACAGGCATCGCTCCAGACTACTTCCCCCATTATCGGCGCCGAGGCCGACCGGCACTCCAGCCTAACATCGGAGATGAGTCAGCGGCAAGTGAACAGATAAGCCATACCCCTTCGAGAACCGGTCTGAGCGTTCAGTATCGCATTCAATCTCGGCACATATGCTGATTCTCGGCTTGGGATGGGGCCGCCGGCACGTCCGCCAATCACGACCCGGATCGTTCCGTAGCCGAGGCGAAACCCGGGTCGTGCCCTACGTCACCTGCTGTTCGCCATTCTCGATTCCCCCTCCACTGTGTGATCGATCGTATACAGTCGCCAGCGATTTCCGGGGTTCTCGCCGGACTTTACCTGTCGCACCACATAGAGTGTCATCGTCTCACCGGTATCGACTCGGACGCGGTAGTAGTGCTTGCGATAATACCGTTCGCCATTCCGCCTATGGTGGCAATGCTCGCTGCGTTTCCATTCGGAGAGGACTTCCTGAATCCGATAATGCCTGCTTCGCCATGTAAATCCCGTTGGCAGCCCGGCCAATCCCCGAGCCATGGCAGCGGCGTCCGCCGATCCGGCGTCCGGTCGAATGGTCTCGGAAATGAATTCACTCAAGGGCGGCATAGGTTTCGATCCTGTGCAACAGCACCAACTAACCCGATGATACACTGGGGTGAACCCGACATGCCATGCAAACATTCTGCAGGTTTTGCAGAATAAAATGGACTTCACGGGTTGGATTCGACACGCTCGAATCGTTGTAATTAGTGAAATATCAATCAGTTAGTGTCTAAACACATTCGGGGGAGGGGCCGAAAAAAAATACTGGCATTCTTGATATGAATCGTGATATACTGCACCAAGGTGTCGTTCTGATGCCGAGTTGGAGTTGGGGAGTTCGGTATGCGAGTATGGCTGTCCAAACAGTCCACATCCTCCTATCGGGGCGACTGCGCATTCACCATACTCGAACTCTTGATTGTCATGGCGATTAGTTCCATTCTGATTGCCATCGTCCTGCCCTCGCTCAGTGCCGCTCGGGAAACAGCCAACATCAGTCGATGTCTCGCCAATCTTCGCGAGCTCAGCGCGACCTCCTTCATGTACATTGAGGATGAAGGTTTTGCCACGCAGCCCTGGCATCTGGGCTTCGAGCATGCGACCGGTCAGGTTGACCAAGTCTCCGAGTTCATCTTCGGCGGGTTCCAGACAGAAACGATCCATCCGATCTGGGGATCCGAGATCGACGTCCACGAGATTCACACCGGTGCCCGGCCCTACAATCGTTATATCGCCCCCGGTCTCTGTCAGGCGACCATAGGCACTTATATCTGCCCCTCCGATCGTTTCACGGCGACCCCGTTTTTTGAATCCCCCTGTTCACCCCCGGTGATCAGCGAAAACGATCCCTCCTGGATGATCAACGGCAACAGCTACGCCATGAACTGGAACTGGCTCAACGCCAAGCCTTGGGGAAGCAAGGTCGACAACTACGTCGATATCGATCATATGAGTTCCGCGGGCCGCGAAATGCTCCATCTCAAGGTCGGCGGCGCCGCCTCCGAGTTCGTCCTCTTCGCCGAAACTCCGATGAATGCCTACATGCAGGATGCCCGCCCGCCCGATGGCTCTGATGGCGAGAGCTGCATGCAAATGCTGGGCGAGGGCTGGCACAAGCGCTACTCCCGCTACAGCATGGGCTTCCTGGACGGCCACGCCGAGCACCGCTTCATCGACACCCGCTACTCCAAGGGATCCGGTTACGACACCTGGCCGGAAAACTTCACACTTCCGGGGTTTTAATCGGTGCGGTTCATTCCCCACCCTTTCCTTTCGGAAAGGATGGGGCACCCATGCAATCAGTGCCCGTAACGAGTGAGGAATTCATCTTCGCTCAGGACTTGCACACCTAGCTTTCTTGCCTTTTCCAGCTTGCTGCCAGCCTTTTCTCCCGCAACCAGGTAGTCCGTCTTCTTGCTCACGCTGCCGGACGCCTTGCCGCCAAGATTCTTGATCAACGCCTCGATTTCCTTTCGGCCGAGACGCTCGAGCGATCCCGTGACGACGATCGTCTTTCCTGCCAGGGGCTGATTTGCCGCGACCTTTTTCTTCGCCTGCTTCATGTTGACGCCCGCGTCGCGTAGATCCTCCCATACCCGGCATCCGGCATCGCTATCAAAGAACGCGCGGATGGAATCGGCCATCTCCGAACCCACGCCGTCCACCTCTTGCAGGGCCTCTTTCGACGCTGAAACGATCCGATTCATCTCGCGGAAGTGATCGGCGATCAGTTCCGCCGTCGCTCCGCCAATGTGACGAATGTTCAACGCCGCCAACACCCGCGCGAGCGGTTGCATTTTGCTACGCTCGATCGACCTCAGCAGATTGCGTGCCGATTTCTCGCCTACGCGATCCAGACCGATGAGTTGTTCGAGCTTTGACTCGGAACCCAGCTCATACAGATCCGTGTATTGGTGGACAAGACTTGAATCCACAAGCTGAGCGATCAGCACCTCCCCCGCGCCCTCGATGTCCATTTGATCGCGTCCGCAGAAGTATTTCAGCCGTTCCTTGATCTGGGCGTCGCAGGATGGATTGATGCAGCGGAGTGCGACGCCGCCTTCATCCTGGACCACGTCGCCCTTGCAGACCGGGCATTTTTTCGGGGGTTGGATGGCCTTCCAGTTCTCCGGGCGTTTCTCTTCCACAACACGAACGACCTGTGGAATGATCTCGCCCGCCTTTTCCACCATAACGGTGTCGCCGATTCCGACGCCCAGCCGCTGAACCTGATCGAAATTGTGCAGGCTGGCGTGCCGAACCGTAGTGCCGGACAATTCCACCGGGTCCATGACCGCCCGAGGCGTGATCGTCCCCAATTTTCCGACCTGGAAGTCAACCGATCGGAGCACGCTTTCGGCCTGTTCGGCGGCATACTTGTAGGCGATGGCCCAGCGTGGATAGCGACTCGTCGCGCCGAGCGTCTCGCGTTGGGCAAGCTCGTTCACCTTCACCACAAGCCCGTCGGTTTCGTAGTCCAGCGTCTGCCGTCGATCCTCCCACTCCTCGACGAAGGCGATGACCTCCTCGATATCCTTGCAGAGTCGCGCGTGGGGGCTGGTCGGGATACCCCATTTCCGGATGGCGGCGAAGAAATCGACGGCCGTTTCAAAGCGAGCGCCGACGATCTCGCCCGTACCGTGGGCGATGAATGCCAAACCTCGGTTGGCGATGGCCTTGGCGTCCAGCGACTTCAGCGTGCCGGTCGTGGCATTTCTTGGATTTTTGAACGGCTCCAGCCCGTCGGCGGATCGCCGGGCGTTGTGGGCATCGAACGCCGGCCGGGGCCAGTAGACCTCGCCGCGCACCTCCAGCACAGGCGGCAACCCCTTGCCATGCAACACCAGCGGAATCGATCGGATCGTTCGGATATTCGAAGTGATGTCGTCGCCGATCTTGCCATCGCCCCGCGTCGCGCCCAGCACCAGCCGGCCGGTTTCGTAGCGCAAGGAACCGGATACGCCGTCGATTTTGGGATCGACGATATATTCATAATCGGCGCCGTCCAGCCCACGGGCGACGCGACCGTCGAACTCGCGCAGCGCGGCGGCGTTGTACGTGTTGTCTATGGACAGCATCGGCACCGCGTGGGTGACGTGCTCGAATCCCTCGATCGGCTGCTCGCCGACACGCTGCGTCGGTGAGTCGGGTGTCACGAGTTCAGGATGGGCTGTTTCCTGCGCGCGAAGCCGGTCGAACAGCCGATCGTACTCACGATCGGAAATGACCGGCTCGCCCTCGGTATAATAAAGTCGGTCGTGTTCGTTGATCTGTTCGCGGAGGGATTGGATTTCTTCTTCCGGTGTCGACATCAGGGGGTATTCTATCCGGCCGGCAGAAGGTCGTGTACCACATACAATAGCCCATTCTCGGCCTCGGGGCGTCGAGGATCGTCCGTGATCCCTCGGATCAGTTCCAATCCCTCGATACAGGGTGATTGCGGGTAGGCCCAGAGCCGATAGGCCATGGTCGAAGTAAACTCCGGACGATATTGCAACTCCTGCAGCAGCTTCCCGTTCGGATTCAGCCACTGTTTCGGCGGATCGAACGATTGCAACTCGCCGAACGCGATTCGTTCGAAGTTCATCAACTGTTCGTGTGCGCGAAACGGCATCACGACGTAGCGGACGCCGAGTCGATCCAATCGATCCCGTGCCGCGTGCGGATTGCGCTCCGAGAAGAACTTCGCCGCCTCCACGATCCCGCTGATCGCGCGATGGTAGGGTGCGGCCACAACCGGCAGATGAGTCTCATACAACAGCATCGGTCCCTCGCCCTCCTCACAGAGGATGGCACGGCGATCGTCGGGGGACTGGGCGTGGGTTCGCTCATACTCCTGAATCGCCATCGCCACGAAGTCCGTCCTTTGCAATTGTATCGACGGGGGGGAATCGATCTGGAGGGATAGATTAGACAACCACCCCTTGTAGGGAAGGGCCAGGAAAAACAGGATGATGGCCGACGCGACGAATCGCATCTTCGGCATGGGCGATCGTGCCCGAAATAAGACGCGATCAACCCCTTCGCCCACGCCGATGACGACGACCGGAACCACGGCAAGGTTGAAATGATCCGTGAATCGCAGGTAACGAATGCATAGTATGGTGAAGATTGGCGCCAGCAGCCCGAGGGCGACTTTGATAACCGTCGGTACACGCTTCGAGAGCAGAAATAGTGGCAGGGCGATCGGAAGGGCGTAAGGTAGAAACCCGAGCCGATCGTGCAGCGGTCTAAAGGACCATTGCCTTCCTGCATGGACGATGAGCGGTTGCAATTCGGCGTTCAAGGCGTGCCAGCGTGATAGTTCCGGACTCCGTACAGTCTCCAGAACACGACCCTGCTGCACCGCGAACCATACAACCGTGGCCGCAATGGCGATGAGTAACGCAACCTTTCGCGTGACACGCCATTGCTCTACCGGAGCAATCGCGACGGCTTCGGTTTGTGTGGAAGGATCATCCGTGTGTGACGATCCGGCGGTTCGCGTTGTGTCTCCGATGGGCACGAGCCACACGATCAAGACTCCCGCCAGATGAAGGGTGCTGATCTTGTCAATGGCAACCGAGCCGAGATCGGGCCAGTTCTCGAAGACATATCCGGCCGCAACGACCGCGGCGACGGTCGTACACCAGACTCGATGGGCGGAAAGGATTGCCGGTCGCGTGGCGTCATTGGCGCGTCGTCCGGCCATGTGAATCCCCACCAGGATTATGCTCCAGACCAGCAGCGAAAATGTGGCCGTCCAGATGGCAAGACCGATTGCGATGCCGCTGATGAGGGCCGCCCATCGCGTAGGGGCTCCGGCGATTTCATCATCGTCGACGCGAACACCCCACGCACCAATGGCCACGACATAGAGAAGTTCCAGAAGGGCGTGATGATCGGCGTGCCCCAACTGAAATACCCGATGGTAAGCGGGTGACACGATGATCAGGAGACCGGCGAGAAGCCCCGGTCCCCATCCGAACCCGCGCCGCATCCAGCCGATCATGCAAGCGACATAGAACACCCCGAGTACGATAGGCACCCACGCGGCGGCGACGCCAACCGGATCGGGGTGCGTCGTCAGACCGGCCGCGAGGATACCGGCCCCCGCAAGCAGGGTGTCCATCACCGCCGTCCAGTGCAGCTCGACGCCGTCGGGATGATTCAGTTCGGCCATGCGCCGGATGCGAACCGATTCGCCCACGACAAGTTTTTTTGCGCGATAGGTTCGTAGATAGTCATCCGGATCTGGAAAAAAGACGTGCGGCAGGTAGGCACTTTTGTTGGACAGGCCTGCGGGAAGGTCGGCCCTGTTCGCATCGGCGCCGTGTTGCCGCGCTGGGGCAAAGATCGACCGGTAGTGCGGCAGTTCCAGTGCTACGCCGCCGAATACGATTCCCGCAGCCAACAGGAGGCAACCCGCGTTCACCAGGCGATTATCCGAAACACCCTGTGGCGTCTTGAGGGTCATACCTGCGATGCCATTGTCCCAACGGACGGATCGATGGAATTGTTCCTCCGTATAAAAAGAAAGCGTCGGGACCCACTAGGGGATTCCTGACGCTTTCCGGAGGGGAAAGAAGCCGTGCTTCCATCAGCTCCTAAATGACATCGTCGGACTTTAACACCTCCGATGAATATATGCACCTCTCTGCGTATGCTATCGGCCATTACGCGCGTCGATCATGAGACCGACTGAGGCCCCCTCCAGAGCCTAACAGTGCGAAAAGCCGCAGCTATGACACTTGGTGCAACCCTCTCCCATATCCAGATCACCACCGCAGTCTGGGCATTTCACCCGGTAGGAATTCCGCGGAGATAATCGAGCAATCGTGACATCTTTCAAGTGATCCACTTGATCAATCGTTTTACTGGCATCAAAACCACCATTTCCATGCCTCCCCCCATTGGCTCCCCCGTTGTTTCCATTGCCGCCATTTCCATTGGAACCCCCGGCGGGGTGTTCGTTCTCGATCTCGGCCGGATCGATTTCACCCAACAACAAGGCCTTGAGGCCGTGCCGCTCCTTGGCCCGGGTGTACCGCTTCAGGGCCTTGGCGAGACCGTCGCCGAGGGACATGATCCGCCCATGGCGCGTCGGAATCTGCAGGGACGAGCCGATGCCGGAAAGCTGTTTGATGACATGAACAAGGTTTCCGCCGGCGCGCAGCCACAGGCTGATCATTCGGCAGATGGCCTCCAGGTCGCTTGTGGCCAGATCGCCCCCCTTGCCAAGCTGGGCAAAGACCTCCACCTCGCGTTCACTGTGGGGATCGACCGTGATCTGGACGTGCATGTTTCCAAATGGCGTTTGCTGACGCAGCCGAATTCCGCTGGTGATGGGAGGCACCTCCCTGGGTTCGAGGACCACATCTCGTCGTATCACCCGGGTGATCCGCTCACCGAACAGATTCGTCTCCGTCTTGGCCTTGGTATCGATCTCGGATGCCGATGTGTCCAAATCCGAGGCCGGTTTGCATTCGGCGGCTCGATCCGCCATTTCCCGATGTTTGTTTTCCGAACCCGTCAGAGCCATCGGCTGACTGGATCGACATCCATCTCGATAGACGGTGACGCCTTTGCATCGCAGTTCGTAGGCCATGCGATAGATGGCATCCACATCCGCCAACTCGGCATTGTGTGGGAAATTGATTGTCTTGCTGATCGACGAATCGCAATGCTTCTGGAAGGCGGCCTGCATCTTGATATGCCACTCCGGCAGGATGTCGTGGGCACACACGAAGACGTGCTTCACGTCATCCGGCACTTCGTCAAAATGAGCGAGGGTGCCTTCCTTGGCGATCTGATCCATCAATCCCTCGCTATAAAAACCGCGCGCGCGCGCGACTTGCTCAAAAGTCTGGTTGATCTCGATCATCGACGCGCCGTCTTCATCCTGCCCTTTCAGTACATTGCGATGAAAGGCGAGGCTGAACAGCGGCTCGATGCCGCCCGAGCAGTCGGCGATGATACTGATCGTGCCCGTCGGGGCGACCGTCGTCACGCAACTGTTCCGCATCGGGCGATGATAGCGCGTGTCCCAATGGCTGTTGGCCCAGTTGGGGAAGTTGCCCCGTTCGACGGAGAGCTTTTCTGAACAGGCATGCCCCTCGTCATTCACGAATTGCATGAAGCGCTCGCCCCAGGCGACGCCCTCCTCCGTGTCGTATCGAACGCCGAGCTTGTACAGAGCGTCGGCAAAACCCATGATGCCTAGGCCGATCTTGCGGTTCGCGTGACAGATGTCCTCGATCTGCGGCAATGGATAGTTGTTCGCGTCAATCACGTCGTCCAGGAACCGGACCGACACGCGGATCGTCTCGCGCAGGGCATCCCAGTCCACCGCCGCTTCGGGTGTGCATTCGTCGCGGACAAATAGGCCGAGGTTGATGCTGCCCAGATTACAGGCCTCGTAGGGCAGCAGGGGCTGTTCGCCACAGGGATTGGTTGCCTCAATTCGACCGACATGGGGTGTGGGGTTCTCATCGTTGATGCGGTCGATGAACACGATGCCCGGTTCGCCGGTCTGCCAGGCATGCCGCACGAGGACATCCCAGATATCCTGCTTCGAATAGACCCGCACCTTGCCGTCGTATTCGTCGACGGGAATCAGGTCACGAACCGTATAACTCTGAATGTCCAGTTCGCGCGGCAGGTAGAATTTCTGATCGTTTCTCGGGTTGCTCATGACATGGGGTGACTTCGGATCGGCCAGGAAGCCGTCCATCCACGCATTGGTCACCTTCACGGAAATGTTGTAGTTGTTGAACTGGGTCAGATCCTGCTTGGCATACAGGAACTTGAGGATATCGGGATGATGGATTGACATCATCCCCATGTTGGCGCCACGGCGAAACGCACCCTGCTGGATCGCGTTCGTCGCCTCGCTGAAGGCTCGCCAGAAGCTGATCGGCCCACTGGTTCGGCCCCCGCTCGACTTGATGAAGTCGCCGGTGGGGCGCAGCGCGTCGAACGCGAAACCCGTACCCCCACCGGCCTTCTGGATCAACGCCGTGTGCTTGATTGAATCGAAGATTCCATCGATCGAATCCGGAACCGGCAACACGAAGCAGGCGCTCAGCATGCCCATGGACCGCCCGGCATTCATCAGCGTCGGGCTGTTGGGCATGAACTGGCGCGAGATCAGCAGACGCTTGAACCGAGCCTTCCACTCGCCGCGGCTGGATTCATTCGCCCCGTAACGCGTCTCGATCGCGGAGATCGTCTCCGCGACGCGTTCGAACAGATCGTCCGGCGTCTCCAGGCATTGGCCGGATTCGTCCTTCTCCAGGTAGCGGGCGCGCAATACGCGCAGACCATTCTCCGTCTGCCCATACTGGTCATATCGGGACTTAGGTGCGACATCCCTGTCGCCGGCAGGCAATCGATCCTTCGAAAGAGTCAGCATTGTTTCACCACGGCCTGTTATGTCTCGGTGTGTGACCACGGTCGAGACGTCCTAATATGTTTCCAATCAAACCACCGACACCGGCTTCGGCCGACTCTGCGAACCCCTTCGCAAATGCCGAAGCCATTCATTCCGAGATCCGCTCACCGGAATGATTTTCGGAAGGATCTGATTCTCGCCTTGAACGGAATAATGGATGTACCCCAAGATATTGTGTGTGTCAAGGTTTTGTTAACTATACGTTGGGGATCGTGTAAGATATTGGAGTTGGAAAAGTTAGCGGCCTGCCGCGCGCCTTTTCACGGCGCACGGAAGGTTTCGCCGTAACCTATGCGGATGGCTGAGGTTGGCGAGGGCCGGGCGGTTGCACGGCTCAAAAGATAGGGCTTTTACATCGAAAAAAAATTTTGTCCACCCTCCTTATTCAACCCTCAATCACGTGCATCCAAGGCAGCAGATTGAGTCCATCCCAACATTTAGAGGCACCGGCACCCCACAATGGATCAACAGCTCAAACACACGCTTCCTTCGATCTGCCCGCTGTGTGGCGCCGCGGCCACCTGGGCGGCAATCTATCAGAAACGCGATTACTACCACTGTAGTATTTGCGATTTAATCTTCGTGCCGCCGGACCAGCACCTGGACCCGGAATCGGAACGGGCGCGATATGCCACCCACAACAATACGATGGACAATGCGGGCTATGTTGCGATGTTCGAGGGACCGATCTCCCTGCTCGGCGAACACTGTGGAGACGGTTGTCATATTCTTGATTATGGATCCGGGCCCGGGCCGGTACTCGTCGAACTACTCTGTCGTGCCGGTTACGACGCCGTCGGCTATGACCCCTTTTTCGCCCCGAATGTCGATCTCTCCTGCTCTTTTGACGCGATCATTTCGACTGAGACCTTCGAACACTTCGCTCGTCCGCGCGCAGAGATCACCCGTATCCTGGGCCTCCTCCGCCCGGGTGGACTTCTCGCTATCATGACCCTCTTTCACCCCGGCCCGGCGGCCGTCGCGGACTGGTGGTATGCCCGCGATCCGACTCATGTTGCCTTCTACTCTCATGCCACATTTGACTGGATTTGTGGTGAATTCGGCCTGACCACGCTACATAGAGACGGTAAGAACTTTACGATCCTGCGATGTCGGAGTTGACACGGGTGGAGTCAATCTTGCTGAGAGGGTGGACAATCACGGGTGTATGACTGGATCGGCGGGGGTTGAATTGATTTCGGATGGGGTTTGCTGCCCCTCCGGGGTGGGGAGGGATTCCTGGTTCAACACGCGGTGCTGTATCGCCCTTTCAGGGCTGGGATTTTGGGATCGCGATAACCCAGGGCGGCGCTTCGCTCTGCCCTGGGCTGACTTGTTGAGGCCCCTTCGGGGCGACTGACCGCTCCCTTACGGTCGCGGCTCTGATTTGGTTGTGGCTCTGATCGGCCACGGCTCTGATTGGTCGCGGCTCTGACTTACGCGACGGGAAAGTCGGGGCGACCGGGGAAGCGGGCCGGGCCGATGAGTGGAACGCGGGGATTCGGACGGGGAAGGGTTCG
>CAYXGR010000014.1:16627-20858 GCA_964464525.1 uncultured Planctomycetaceae bacterium | reverse complement strand
TGAGTGCCCGCGTCAGGTCGTAACGGCTGGAGAGGCTGCAGCTCAGGAAACAGGCTTGGTTGATGCCGATGTCTTCGGGCAGATACTCGAGGGCGAACACGGCGATGCCGGTTCCCGCCGAGAGAGCAACGAGGTTGATAGGCTGGTTCGGATGGTCTCGACGGTATCGACGGATCCGATCGGCCAGTTCGGCGGCCTTTTCGAGGTTTCGTGAGAGGTTGATCTGATCGCCGGCGTGGGTCCAACTCTGCCAGGTGAAAACCTCGACGCTGCCTTCATAACCCGCGTCCCGGAGTCCTTGCGGCACGTCGAATGAACCGACGTTTCCGATCGGACCGGCCCCGCCAATATAGTAAGTGATTCCGATCTCATCGTCCCCGTTCGGCTGACGATCAATGATGAGGTGGGTCACATCGGCACACCCCCCGCTCAGGCCCACGAGGAGAGTAATGATCAATGGGACAATAATCCGTTTCGACATCCGTTCCATATCAAGACTATAGGACGATTGATGATCGTGCGACAGGATGAATTTGTACTGGATGGAAATCGTTGCCACAGTGCTTCCCTGTCGGTTGATGATTGATGGTGAGGGTAGCAGTTTCGGTGGGTTGTACGTGGAGGAACATCGAAATAAAAACAAAAACGGCAAACAAAAACAACGGTTTTTCAGATGAGTGGTGCCTGGAGACAGGCATGCTTACCCGTCACGATGAAGCCGTGACGTGTAAACGTGGCACCCGGCGGCTCTGATGGGTTGGCGCTCAGATTGGGATTACGATTTATTCGGTTCGCCGCTTGCCTGGTTGAAGAGCACCTGTAGGATTTCGCGCTCGCGTTTGCGGTCCCTGGGCATCTCGGTCCATGCCTGGTTCTGGACCGATGAGACACCGGCTTCCCGATCGATCGGGGTTGTATTCGGCAGATCGTTGAACCGCTGTTGATCTCGGAAGACGCGATGGTCCGCTGTGTCGAGACGCTGCACCCGAACCTGGCAGCGGGCGAGGGTGCCCGAATCCGATCGGGTGATCCACAATGTGGCCTTGTGGCGCATGCGGTTTCGAAACTTGAAGGCATTGTCGCGAAATCGACCGGTCCCGCCCGTCTGAGCATATTCCACCTGACCGCTTTCAATCTTTCCAATCGCCGGATTCGAATCGACCTGGTTGAAATAGTGTCGCATCGCGGCGAGACCGGCATCGAAGGCCACATCGGTTGATGTATTGGGGAGAGTAAGGGGTGTTGCGCCACCCGAGCGACCGGCCGGCTCGGTCGCGGATGTCAGTTCGGAACAGGCCGGCACTCCGATCGCCAGGATGGCGCCACAGAAGGCTGCCGCCGCAATCCGCCATGCGGTCGGGCGATTCGTCGCAAGTCGATCCTCGTGAAAAGGCATTTGCAGGGTGTAGTGTCGCATGCTTCCGGCTCCTTATGCGTCGTGAACTTCGATGCCTGAACCAGCGGGGTCCACGACAGTTTGGGCGGGCCATCGACAACTCGCGGGGTCGAGTCTTGAAAGCCCGGCTGAGGCCGGCTGCGGGGAATTGCGAGTGGCGTCTACCACCGACTAAAGTCGGTGACAAACGAAAACTGCCCAGCTGAAGCTGGCATCGAATCCGCCGATTCTGTCATGGACCCGAACCAGCGTACTGTGTGTCTTCCCGCCGGTCAATCATCGGTAAAATGTGATACACTCGCCGCAGCGATCATGGCTTCACGACACGCCCGATTCCTCGAATT
The DNA here is from genome assembly GCA_964464525.1 of uncultured Planctomycetaceae bacterium. Classification (GTDB taxonomy): domain Bacteria; phylum Planctomycetota; class Phycisphaerae; order UBA1845; family UTPLA1; genus CAYXGR01. Next base: position 19,118 of record CAYXGR010000014.1, on the reverse strand, counting down.
GATCTCCGGACGCCGCCGGGAGTTTCCCTTCCGATTGGCGCGGGGATGCCTGTGGCTGCTTTCGATTCCCTACCAATTCGTCATCGCGGCACGCAACGCCTATTACGACAGGTTCCAGAACAGTCAAAAGCGTGTGAATCGGCCGGTGATCTCCATCGGGAACATCACCGTCGGTGGAACCGGCAAAACGCCGCTCGCCGCGCGGATCGCCCGGATGCTGAACGATCGCGGTCAAAAAGTGGCCCTCTTGACGCGCGGCTACAAAGGTCGTCCGATTCAATTCGATGCGGACCGCCGGGCGGAAGCCGTGGGCCAGTGGCGAAAGGAGAGCGACGAGGCGCAGGTCCTTCAGCGACACTGCCCGTATGCCTCCGTCATCGTCAATCCCGATCGCCTGTCCGGCGCGGTCCATGCCATCGGCACCGGGGCTAGTGTGATCGTCCTGGACGATGGTTTTCAGCACCGGCGTCTCGCACGTGATCTGGACATCGTGCTCGTCGATGCGACGTCTCCATTCGGTCATGAGCACATGCTGCCCCGCGGTCTGCTTCGGGAACCTGTGCGATCCTTGCACCGGGCGGATATCATCGTTTTAACGCGCAGCGATGAAATCACCGAGGCGGTCCGCCGTCCGTTGGTCGGGCAACTGAAACGCATGTCCGGCGGCAAGCCGGTCGTGTGTGCCGAGCATCGCATCCAAGGATTCGTTGACGTCAAGGGTCGCCCGATCGAAGTCGCGGAACCGGACGCCATGCGTGCGGTAATCTTCGCGGGGATCGCCAATTTCGAGAGCTTTCGTCACGGGGTGGCATCGCTGGGAGTGGAGGTTCTGGCGGCGTACGAATATCCTGATCATCACGACTATACCACCGAGGAATTGGGCGGCCTTCGCGACGCCGCCGCGTGCCTGGAGGCGAACGCGATTCTCACGACGGAAAAAGATGCGGTCAAGCTCCTTGGCAGATGGGAGGATGAGAGTTGCCATCTGTTTGTTCTACAGTTGGAGATCGAGTTTGATGAAGCGGGTGAAACCATCGTGCCTGAGGCCCTGGACGATCTACTGCGTCGCCGGACCTTGCCAGACAGGGGTCCATAAGAGTGCGTCTTCAAAATCTTGCTGTCAAACTCGGAGCCTGCGGGTCGCACCGGTTGGAAACCAGTGCCACAGTGCGGCCTACGGCCGCAATAAAACGTCAAAAGTCAAAATGAAAGAAGAAGAGGAGTCAAGGATTGGGTGGGCGTGGGTGTTTGATCGGCCGCGCGGACTGGAAGTCCGCGGCTCAATAGGAATCGCACCGGTTGGAAACCGGTGCCACAGGATTTTCGGATACCATTCAACCGAAAGGTGAGCGTGGCACATGGCCAAACACTACGAACCCGTTGATTTGTCGAAGCTGAAGACCTACTCCATTCGGGATCGCTCTCACAAGTTCGACGTCGCCGACATGGCGGGTCTTCCCGAGAAGGGTGCGGGCTTCCTCCAGTGGTGGGAATCGCTGCCGCCCTATCTGGGGGCACGCGAGATCAAGGCGTTGGCCGAGGCGATCGTCGCGGCTCGGTGGGCGGATCGGCCGGTCGTTTTCGCGATGGGGGCCCACGTCGTGAAGGTGGGCTGCTCACCGATAATTGGCGATTTGATCCAACGGGGTATCGTGACCGCCGTAGCGATGAACGGCGCGACCGCGATCCATGACGTCGAGGTTGCGACGATCGGCCAGACGAGCGAGGAGGTCGCGGACACGATCCGCGACGGCAGCTTCGGCATGGTTGAAGAGACGCCCGCCTTCTTCTCGGATGCCCTGAGCCATACGAACTCCGGAGAATCGGGTCTGGGCGAACTGCTCGCGGCGCATGTCAACCGGATCGGCGCACCCCATACCGAATATAGCATCCTCGCCGCGGCGCACGCGGCGGAGATTCCGGTCACGGTCCACGTTGCGATGGGTACCGACACGATCCACATGCACGATGTCGTGGCCCGAAGCACCTTGCTCGCCCACAGTTCGATTGATTTTCGCCTGATATGCAGCGTGTTGGCGGACATGGCCCCGGCATCTGTTGGGGAGTCCGCCGGCGTGTGGTGCAACATCGGTTCATCCGTTTTGTTGCCCGAAGTATTTTTGAAAGCCCTTGCCGTCGCGCGCAACCTGGGCAGCAATCTCGATGACCTGGTCAGCGCAAACCTGGATATGATCCGGCACTATCGACCCAGTCAGAACGTAGTCGGCCGATCGGTACGACCGGGGCACGGCCATTCGATCACGGGGCACCATGAAATCATGCTGCCGATGTTGCGTCAGGCGTTGATTGAACTAATCTAGTGCTCCGACGCTGTTCAATTGATGGAGGCTATCAACATCTTTCGATCGTTCGAGGGGGTGAACCATCGGTTGTAACGCCCTTTCAGGGCTGGGGGCGTCTTGTGCTTGAAACCCAGGGCGGCGCTTCGCTATGCCCTGGGCTGACATGTTGCGCCCCTTCGGGGCAAAAG
>CAYXGR010000014.1:7693-16527 GCA_964464525.1 uncultured Planctomycetaceae bacterium | reverse complement strand
GGGCGGCGCTTCGCTATGCCCTGGGCTGACATGTTGCGCCCCTTCGGGGCAAAAGTAGAGATGCGCCCCTTCGAGGTGGCCCGTATATTCAGGTGCAGTGAGGCACGAGTATTGCGACACGCTTGAACTGGGGGTTGTCGATTGACAATTTCGGACTGGGGTTGTTCCACAAAAGGAGGAAAGCCGCCACGGGAAACAGGACCACGAACAATGCCGGTCGCGCCGCGATCTTTCTCGACCGCGACAAGACTTTGATCGACGATCCCGGCTATATCAACGATCCCGACCAGGTTCGTCTGTTGCCGGGGGTGTCGAGTGCGTTGGCGCGTTTGCGTGAAGCGGGCTTCCCGCTCGTCGTCGTGACCAATCAGTCGGCCGTCGCACGGGGCTACCTGACCGAGGGAGGGTTGGCGGCCATTCATCATCGAATGCGTGAATTGCTGCGGGCCGAGGGTGTGGACGTCGATGCAATCTACTATTGTCCTTTTCTGGGCGGACCGGATGCCGTTGAGGAGCGTTATCGCCAGGACAGCGAATTGCGGAAGCCACGACCGGGCATGTTGCTTCTGGCAGCCAAGGAAATGGATCTGGATCTGGCGGCGTCGTGGATGATCGGAGATTCCGTCAGTGATATTGAGGCGGGCAGGTCGGCGGGGTGCCGAACGCTCTTGATTGGGAATGGCGAGATACAAACGGGGTCGCCGGAATTCACGGCCTCGAACCTGCCGGATGCGGTGGATCGGATTCTGAAGGAGACGGAGATGCCGGATTCAGGATCTCTGGATCGCCCGCGCGCCGGGTCGAAGATTCAGTCTGCTCAGGCGCCGAACGCCGACGAGTCTGGAGGGGGGCTTTCCAAGACGCAGGGGGACACTCCTGAGTGGAAGCAGCTCGACTCGACGCTGAACCAGATTCTCGAAGAACTTCGCGTGACGAAGCGGGAGCAACGATACTCGGACTTTTCGGTCGCCCAACTGGCGGGTGCCATCGCGCAGGCCATCGCCCTGTGCGCCGTCGGGTGGGGCATCTATGCCGCGATCAACGAGGCAGAAAGCGACGCGGTGCTCAGGCTTCTGGTGGGGATGGTTCTCCAACTCATGGCGTTGACGGGGTTCATGGCTGGGACACGGAAATAGGGATCCGCCACGCAGCCGAAATGGAGTGGTCCATTCCTATTGAAGTTGCGGGCGTATGACGAGATCGCAGACGGATGTTTCCCATTGGACCGACGGGGCACCGATGCTATAAACAACACCGACCGGCGGGACGCCGATGCTCCCCACCCGAACTCACGAATGGACTGGACCAGTAGGAAGATCGCGCAAAATTGGCCGAAGAATACCCGTCACACACTCCGGTCCTGCCTGAACAGATCCTCGAGGCCTTCGACGTGGGGTCGATCGAGACGCTGGTGGACTGTACGGTCGGCCTGGGGGGGCATGCCGGGCTGCTTCTGGAGCATCACCCCGACCTCAAGCTGATCGGTCTTGACTTGGACGCGGGGAATCTGGCCCTCGCGGCGCGGCATCTGGAGGTCCATTCGCGTCGGACGCGCTTTGTTCAGGCAAGTTTTGCCGATCTGGATGCAGTTCTTACCGACTTGGGCATCGACCGGGTGGACGGCATTCTGGCGGATCTGGGGGTCAGCAGCAATCAACTCGCCGAGGCGGACCGGGGGCTGAGTTTCTCCTTGGATGGCCCGTTGGACATGCGACTGGACTTGAGAACGGGTAAGACTGCGGCCGATCTGGTCAACACGCTGAGCGAAGGGGAACTGTCCGACCTACTTTATTTACAGAGTCAAGAGCGTCACAGCCGAAGAATTGCAAGGCGGATATGTCAGGTCCGGCGGCAGGGTCGCATCAACAGCACGGTGCAGTTGGCGCGGATTGTGTCGGCGGCGATGGGCCTGAATCCGGACGCGCGGCGCGATCGGATCCATCCGGCGACCCGGACGTTCATGGCTCTTCGAATGGCGGTTAACCATGAAACGGAGTCATTGGGCCGGCTTCTGTCGGCGGCGTCGCGGATGCTGCGTGTGAATGGTCGCGTGGCCATCGTCAGCTTTCATAGTGTCGAAGATCGGGCGGTCAAGGAAGATTTTCGAGCCCGATCGCGGGAGGGTCTCTACCGCATCCTGACAAAAAGACCCCTCGTCGCGGATGAACCGGAGCGAGTTGCCAATCCGCGCAGCCGCTCCGCCAAGTTGCGCATCGCCGAACGTTGCGGAAACGCTTGAACCAAATTTTTCTACGGGTTATCATCAAGTCCCGGCACAGGGAGGTGCTTCCAGTGACTAAGGAAACCAAGATCGGCCTGATCGTAGGCTTGGCCTTCATCATTCTTTTTGCCATCATCCTCTCCGAGAAGGGCGCGAAAAACGCCACGAAGGCACCCAGCGCCCTGACCCTCGCGGATGCCAGCAGAGAGAGCAATCTCATGGGTGGCGGCAGCGGTGAGCCCCTGAACGACGCCGGCCGTCTGCCGATTCAGAGTGGACCGACGGAGCGTGGGTTCCGGGAGACGGCTCCGAGGGGCGATTCCAGCATGAACGAAAGGCCACTGGGACGATCGATGCCCGGTGAAGATGAGCCGATCCTGCCGTTGCCGGAGTCCGTGGTGAATCGACTGAATATGGGAATGGAGGAGACCGAGGTTGCTCCTGAAAAGCTCGAGAACCGGGCCGACTCGCCCTCGAACCATTCTCCGATATCCGTTACAGATGCCGTTGCCTCAGCGCTGTCTTCTTCGATCGGCAACGATGATCGATCACCAGCGAAGCCGGGCATTTCGTCATCGGCGTTCAATCCGCACGACGATGTTTCCCCAACCCTATCGAATGCGTCCATCCCCTCCGGACGCCGAACGCCGACAAAACTGATCGCACGGCATCAGGTGAAATCCGGCGAAAGCCTCGGAAAAATCGCAGCGCGGTATTACGGGCGAGCGACTCCGGCACGGATCGATGCTATTTTCAACGCCAATCGGGACACACTTGCATCGGTCAATTCCGTTCGAGCCGACGTGCTGCTGAATATCCCGCAGCTGGATGGCATCGAGGGGATCGCCTTCGAGCCGGCGCGAAATTTTGCCCCGGTCGAGGTGTTGGCTCAAGGACACGGACCACGCGATCGAACGGTTCTTATTCCGATGCCGGTGGAGACCTCCGCGTCGGCAAGTCGGACACGCGATCCAATTCGGAACCGCACATCAGCTACCTCGGTCCCCGCAGGCAGCCCGAAGGCGGCTTCACCAACATACACTTGGTATCAGGTTCGCCAGCGTGACACGCTGAGCCGCATTGCCCGGCGCGAACTGGGTAATGAGCGGCTCTTTCTGAATATCTTCAAGATGAACCGGGATATTATCCAGGATCTGAACAGGATCAAGCCGGGTATGAAGATTCGGCTTCCGAATCGGACGAGTGCATTGCAAGCCGCCACTGCTTCGATGACGGCGCGCGTGCCGGATACAATGGCGCCCTAGAGAAATGGTGGGCAGTGGCCCACCCTACTCGGGTATTTGAAGGGGTGTGATGACAGTTCCACGGGCTTTGCTGGTGTTGCTGATGATGGTTGCGATTGGAATCGCGGTCGTCGTGATTCGGGGTGAGTCGGCCAAAGCGGCGAGCCGAATTCAGCAACTTCATCAGGAAACCATCACCCTGGAACAGACACTGTGGAGCATGGAACTGGAGCTGGCGAAGCTGCGCGGACCGGAGGCGATTCGGCGCCGTGCCGAGACTCTGGGTCTGGATGTCGTGCCGCCGTCGCAGGATGCGGGGGGCTGATCAGCTCCGTCACCCGGGTTGCCAGGGATGGGGGGCGGTTTGATCGGGTACGCTTACCGCTTCCTCACGGTCGCGGCTCTGACAGGCGCGTGGCTCTGACAGGCGAGTGGCTCTAACGGGACTGGCATAAGGAATGGATGCCTTGCGGTCGCGAATCTCACATCTGACCGGACAAAACCTGATCCTGATCGTTCTGGTTATGTTGTCGGCCCTGGTTGCCCGCCTGATTTATATTTATGCCCATCATGGTCCCCGGCTCCTGGCCCGGGCCCAACGCCAGCATCGGTCCGACATTCCGATCATCGCCCGCCGCGGATTAATCGTGGATAGCCAGGGGCGGATCATCTCGGGCACGACCCTCCGAAAAAGCGTGTTTGCCGATCCCAAGGTGTTGCCCGACAAGAACGGCGCGGCGCGGGTCGTCGGGAACATATTGGGTATCGATCCGGCCGAACTCGCCCCGGGCCTTCTGGCCGCGGGCGATCGTCGGTTTTTCGTGATCCGCCGGGGCGTCAGCGAGCAAGAAGCCCGGCAAATTCGAGACGCCGGCATTTACGGGCTGGGGATCTTCACCGAACCCTATCGCACCTATCCGATGAGCAGTCTGGCCGCCGAGGTGATCGGTTTCGTCTCTCCGGACGGGGCGGGTGTGAGCGGGCTGGAACATCAATGCGAAGCTTGGTTGAGTGGAGAAAACGGCGTCAAAACGATCGTCCGCGACGCCCGTCGAAAGGCATTCTGGCTGGCCGACGGAGGCTATCGACCCGCCCGCGATGGGTTTCACGTCATTCTGACGATCGATGCGGAGATTCAGGCGGAGGTCGAACGGGATCTGGCAGCGGGGGTTCAACGGTACGAGGCGGAAAGCGGCGTGGCCGTGGTGATGGAGCCCACGACCGGCGCGATTCTGGCGATGGCCAACTATCCGGGATTCGATCCGAACCAGTACGGGGACTACGGGGCGGCACGGTATCGAAATCGGGCGATCACCGATCCGTATGAACCGGGAAGCACCTTCAAGCCGTTCATCGCGGCAGCGGCACTTCAGTCGGGAGTGGTGCGATACGGCGAGATCTTCGATTGCGAGATGGGGGAATGGCACGAAGGCCGCCGCACGGTACACGATCACAAACCATTCGGATTTCTGACATTTGAAGAAGTGCTGATCAAGTCGAGCAACATCGGCATGGGCAAGATCGGCAAACGACTGGGCAACGATCGGATCTACGAATGCGTGAAGGCGTTCGGTTTCGGAGAAAAGACGGGGATAGATCTCGAAGGTGAGGACGGGGGCATCGTTCGCCCCTTCAAGCGGTGGAATGAGTTTTCAACGATCAGCCTGCCGTTCGGCCATGAAATCGCGGTGACGCCGCTTCAACTGGTTCGTGCCTTCTGCGTGTTTGCCAACGGGGGGAAACTCGTCCGGCCCTATATCATCCGTGCGGTGATGGATGTCGAGGGACGGGTGGTCAGCGATTTCACACCGCCGCCCTCGGAGACGCGCATCTTGCCGGCTGAACTCGTCGCGACCATGAGGAATCGCATTCTCTGCGAAGTGGTCAACCAATCTCCACCGGGGCGGGCGCAACTGAAGAACTATCAGGTGTTTGGCAAGACGGGAACGGCGCAAATCGCTCGGAAGGGGGGCGGGGGTTTTGAGAAGAACGCCTACGTCAGTTCATTCGTCGGCGGGGCACCGGCACGCGATCCGAGGATGGTCGTATTGGTGGCCATTCGTCGTCCGAACAAGGCGATCGGCTATTACGGCGGGCTGGTCGCGGCCCCGGTCGCACGTGAGATACTCGGCCACGGCCTGGCTTATCTTCAGGTTCCATCCGATCCACCGATTCCGGTGGAAATGACCGCATTGCAAACTGAGTCGCTCGAAGACTGAACTCACATCGTCGAACCCGCATCTCTCGCCGATAGATCAGAGCCGCGACCGTAAGGGAGCGGTGTGTGTGGACTCACAGCGTTCGTGCAGTCGTCATTCCATCGGCAGAGTGTCATCATCCCGATGTTCTGGAATCAATATGGTAGGGTGGGCGATGACCGCTCCCTCACGGTCGCGGCTCTGAATAAAACACCACTTATTGAACACCCTCCCAGGTTCGTAGAGTAGGCGTCAGCAGCAGCCGCCCGATCCACAGCATGAATCGGTGGTCTCGGTGGTCTCGGTATAGTCGTCGCCCTTGGTCTCACGCGGGTGCCGGATCGGCGTGCGGGAGCAGTCGAAGGCGGAGGCGTCTTCAGAAGCCACGGGGTTGCGTGGCTCGATGAAAATGAATTGGTCGCAATAGGGGCCGGCCTTCAGAAGGTCGAAGGTCTTCTTGCAGACGCCAATGCGCACGCCGCGGGGATAGCGGTGGTTGTCGTCATCCCGCACTTGTGAAAACGGACCCTTGTACAAAACAGCCTGATTGTGCTCGAAGCATGGGCCCTGCTTGCCCTTGTAGGCGCTGAGGGTCATCGAACGAAACTCGATGCCCTCAACTGTTCGCCAGGGCGCGTCGTCGAGTTTCAGGATTTCGATGCCGTGGAAACCGGCCTCCTCGAATGCCTGGAGGAACAGATCCTCCCGGTAGGCCCCGCTGATGCAGCCGCTCCACAATTCCTTGTTCCGCATCATCGCCTCGGGCACATCTTCATCGCTGACGATGTCGCTGATGACGACCCGGCCGCCGTGGCGGAGCACGCGGAACATCTCGGAAAACAGATGCGGTTTGTCCTCCGGTCGGACCAGGTTGAGCACGCAATTGGAAACGATCAGGTCGATGCAAGCATCCTCGACCAGGGGAGAGGTGGCAGCGATGTGACTGCTATAGGTTTCGAACTCCGCCAGGTCAGCGGCGGACGTAATCGGATGTTCAGCCAGCCGGTCGCCGATGAGTTCGAGATTCAGGCTCAGATCCTGGATGCGTCCCTTTCGGAAATCGACATTGGCATAGCCGATCCTGCCGGCGATCTCGTCCTGGTGTTTTCGGGCGAGGGCGAGCATGTCGTCGTTCATGTCGACGCCGATCACATTCCCGGCGGGGCCGACTCGTTGTGAGAGGATATAGCAGGCCTTGCCCCCTCCGCTGCCCAGATCGAGGACCGTCATGCCCTCCTCGCAATAGGGCGTGGGATCGCCGCAGCCGTAGTCCTTCTCGATGATCTCCCGGGGGATCACATCCAGGTAGCGGGCGTCATAGTTCGGCGCGCAGCAAAGGGCATCCTCGACCGCCCGGGCACCGCCGGAATAGCGATCGCGAACGGCTTGTTCGACATCCATGGCGGGTTCTACACTCACGTTCCAGGCTCCGTTTCAGGCATCGGTTCGGGTCCACAGGATTATATTCACATCCTAACGGCAAGTGGGGCGGGGTTTCCAGTCCATGCGGTGAGATGCCCCCCTCACAGGACGTCAGGAGGTATATTCCATTCACACCCGGTTTGCATGCGGATATCGGCCATCCGGCTGAAATGTCAAAAGTTAAAAACAATCTCTGGGAAAATGGGTTGAAATTCGGCATGCTTATCCACCTCGAAACTGCCTGGACGGGGAAGCATGCCACCCGGCCACTTAAGTGGGCTGACAGATTGGGCGATGTTATCAGGACATCCGCTTATCGGACTGGGAATGATTCCTGATCTACACGACCAGACACACATGAGGGGCCTACAATCGAGAGTATGATCACGGGAAAGAATCGCGCTATCGGATCGGCTGGACGCCTTGCCGACAGGGAATCCGCATTCTAACCCACCTGTGAAATCGCAGACATTCGCGATTATGACGGACGCCGCCCGGCGGTGCCGAACAGCACCCGTATCCGGAAGATCGGGCATCAGCGAGGGGAGTCATCACAATGATATCAAGAAGCAATCCGCCCATATCGCGGTTCTTGCAACTGCTGGTTGGGCTATCGCTCGCCCTACCGGGGATGGCCCATGCGGACATCAACGTGTGGTACCAGATGATCAGCTCATCCGGCCCGTTCGGGGACGGTATTGCGGCCGTCCAACAGGGGGCGTCGGGAACGCCGCTGATCATCACGACTGATACGGTGGCCGGCGGCTACGACTTCACGATTCGCATGTTCGCCAATATGCCACCGGCGGAGGCGATCAGGGCCTACGGCGTCGACATTCTCGCGCCCACAGATGCGAGCGTCTCCGTCACATCGCTCAGCTATCTGGGACCGTTTGATCTTGACAACACAATCCAAATAGGCAGTGGGCCGGGGGCCATTGTCACCGATGCCGGCCAATCCAATATGCCCGGTGCCCCGGGCCAGGCGGGCCTGACGATGATGTTCGATTGCGTGGTTCACCTGAATGGGCCGCCGACGGCCAACCTTGAACTGTTCTCGGGGATCGGTGCATCAACCTGGTTACCCTCCGCACTGTTCCCGTTGAATATCGTATTCGCGGACGCTTCGCCACTGGCGGGTGCACAGGCCGGAGGTATCTCGAGCACGCCGAGTATCGTCTTTATCCCCGATCCGACGGGCGGTGGCGGGCTGGACTGCAACAACAACGGCATCCCGGACGATCAGGAGATCGCCGGCGATCCGAGCCTCGACTGCAACCTGAACACCATTCCCGACGACTGTGACATTGCGGACCAGACGAGCAACGACTGCCAGGGCGACGGGATACCGGATGAATGCCAGTTGGATACCGGCGGCGGCAGCCTCTTCTCCGAGGACTTCGACGACATCAATACGCTTCAGTCGGCCGGTTGGGTGGCGCTGAACAACAGCCAGCCGGTCGGCATGACTGCCTGGGACCAGGGGAATGACAGTAACTTTCCGCCCCATCTCGGCGGGCCCGGGGCCTACATCTCGGCGAATTTCGAAAATGCGGGTGAGCCTCCGCCGGCGACGATCAGCAACTGGTTGATGACACCGCAACTCCTCCTGGTGGATGGCCGCGTTCTAACCTTCTTCACACGAACCATCGCAGGAAGTGGATTTCCGGATCGCCTGGAAGTTCGTATGAGCTTGGCGGGTTTCAGCGCGGACGTGGGCGCGACAGCGACAAGCGTGGGCGATTTCAC
>CAYXGR010000014.1:6273-7593 GCA_964464525.1 uncultured Planctomycetaceae bacterium | reverse complement strand
TGGCGGGTTTCAGCGCGGACGTGGGCGCGACAGCGACAAGCGTGGGCGATTTCACGACGATGTTGTTGTCAATCAACCCGTCGCTGGTCGTGGGGGGGTATCCGGAGGCGTGGACGCAGTTCCAGGTCGTGCTGAGCGGGATCGGCGCACCAACCGAGGGACGGCTGGCGTTCCGGTACTTTGTCTCGGACAGTGGTCCGCAGGGCAATAACGGAAACATCATCGGGGTCGACACCATCCGACTCACGGGCGTTCTGGATAATGACACGAATGGCAATGGGATTCCCGACGAGTGCGAGACGGACTGCAATGGGAACAGCATCGCCGATATTCAAGATATCACCGACGGCACCAGCCAGGATTGCAACACGAACGGGATTCCCGACGAGTGTGATATCACCGATGGTACCAGCCTGGACTGCAATTCCAACACGATTCCGGATGAGTGCGACATTACTGACGGCACATCGCTAGATGACAATGCCAATGGCATCCCCGACGAGTGTGAAGTGTTGGACTGCAACGGGAATGGGACGCCGGACGATCAGGATATCACCGACGGAACGAGCCAGGATTGCAACACGAACGGCATCCCCGACGAGTGTGACATCACCGATGGCACCAGCCTGGACTGCAACACCAACAACATCCCGGACGAATGCGAGACGGACTGCAATGGAAATGGGATTCCGGACGATTGCGATATCACCACCGATCCAACGATTGATCTGAATGGCAACGGTATCCCAGACGCCTGCGAGATTGTGGATTGCAACGGCAACAGCATCCCCGACCTTCAGGAGATCCTCGACGGTACGACCCCCGACTGTAACGGAAATGCGGTTCCCGACGATTGTGACATCGATCCAACCGATCCGGACGGTGACGGTCAGATAAGTCCGGATTGTAATGCGAACAGTGTGCCCGACTCGTGCGATATCACGGATGGTATCAGTCTGGACTGTAACACGAACGGCATTCCCGACGACTGCGAAACCGACTGCGACGGGAATGGGATTCCGGACGAGTGCGACATCACCGCCGATCCAACGATCGACATGGACGGCAACGGGATTCCGGATTCCTGTGAGTCAGGCGCGGATTGCAATGGGAACGGCACACCGGACGATCAGGATATCACCGACGGCACAAGTCAAGATTGCAACACAAATGGAATTCCCGACGAGTGCGATATAACCGATGGCACCAGTTTGGATTGCAATGGAAACAAGATTCCGGACGACTGCGACATCGCCGCCGATCCGACGATCGACATGGACGGCAACGGGATTCCGGATTCCTGTGAGTCAGGCGCGGATT
>CAYXGR010000014.1:0-6173 GCA_964464525.1 uncultured Planctomycetaceae bacterium | reverse complement strand
ACGATCGACATGGACGGCAACGGGATTCCGGATTCCTGTGAGTCAGGCGCGGATTGCAATGGGAACGGCACACCGGACGATCAGGATATCACCGACGGCACAAGTCAAGATTGCAACACAAATGGAATTCCCGACGAGTGCGATATAACCGATGGCACCAGTTTGGATTGCAATGGAAACAAGATTCCCGACGAGTGCGACATCACCGCCGATCCGACGATCGATATGGACGGCAACGGCGTACCGGACATTTGCGACAACGCGGGAATCGTGGACTGTAACGCAAACAGTGTTGCCGATGATCAGGACATCACCGACGGCACGAGCCAGGATTGCAATGCCAACGGCATCCCCGATGACTGTGACATCGATCTGGCGGACCCGGACGGCGACGGCGTCACCAGCAACGATTGCCAGGGTGACGGCATCCCCGACGAATGCCAGATCGGACAGACTACAGAGACACTCTTCACCGAAGATTTCGACGACGTCTCCACGCTCTCGGACAACGACTGGCTCCTGATTAACATCAGCGATCCGATGGGGAGCCAACTGTGGGGGCAAGGGATCACCGTCGATTTTTCGGCCCACATGGGAGATCCGACGGCCTATGTCGCCGCTAACTTCGATAGCGCCGGCACGCCCTCTCCCGCGACGATCAGCAACTGGCTGGTCCTTCCGGAAATGGCGATCGAAGACGGATTGACCTTCTCTTTCTACTCACGGGATGCGACGGGGAACAACTTTCCGGATCGGCTCGAGGTTCGGATGAGCCTGGCCGGCCCAAGCATGGATGTGGGATCCGATGCGACGAGCGTGGGCGACTTCACGACGCTCCTGCTGGAAATCAATCCGCTCCAGGAAATCGGTGGCTATCCGGAGGAATGGACGCTGTTTGAGGTCGTCCTGACCGGCATCGGAGCGCCGACGAACGGCCGGCTCGCATTCCGCTATTTCGTGGAAGACGGCGGGCCTGATGGGCTTAACTCCAACTTTATCGGTGTCGATACCGTCCGGCTAACGCGCGTTGTGAATCAGGACGCGAACGGCAACGGCATTCCCGATGATTGCGATATCACGGACTGCAACGGGAATGGTATCGCCGACACTCAGGAAATCGCCGACGGCACCAGCCCGGACTGCAACACCAACGGGATCCCAGACAACTGTGATATTACCAGCGGCACCAGTCTGGACTGCAATGGGAACAAGATTCCTGACGAATGCGAAACAGACTGCGATGCGAACGGGATTCCCGACGACTGCGAAATCGCCACGGACCCGTCGCTGGATGCGGACGGCAACCTGGTGCTCGACGCGTGCGAGATCGAGATCATCGACTGCGACGGCAACGGCATCTCCGACGAACAGGACATCACAAAGGGTACGAGACAGGATTGCAACGAAAACGGTGTGCCTGATATGTGCGACATCATGAACACAACCAGCCAGGACACCAACGGAGACGGCATCCCCGACGAATGTGGGTCAACGACAACGCCCCAGCCTGAACCGCCGCCGGACGGGAACGAAACATTCAATCCGATCCGGTCCTTCCTGGCGCTCTTTTTGAACGTGCCGACCGAGACGAATGAACCGATATCATCGGTTCCGGCGCGGGCGCTCGGTATTCTCGGCGTTCCGATGACGATTGCCCTGATGGTTCTGGAGTGGCTGAATCTGCCGATTCGGCTGCTGATATTCGAGGTCATCTCCGCGCTCTTCGGCGGCGGCGGCTAGGGATTGTCGTCGGAGTCTCAAGCACCGGCGCGGGGTTCTTTCTTGCGAAGACAGTGGGTCTTCGGACCCTCATCGGATTGGGGGCGACTCTGATTTTGCTGATTTCTGTCGCCCCTTCAGGGCTTGGTTTGTGTGGATGCCCGGTACCCTGCGCCCTGGGCTTTGTTCTGCCGCCCTTTCAGGGCTTGGGATCAACAGATGGGTCAGATGACACATCCTACTCGCTATGTGATTATCCGGAAGCACAAGGCGTTAATCACTTCACCTGGCTATCAGTGGGATGGGTTTGAAGCCGTCCACGTCGATCAGTCCCTGGTTTGTGAGCTTCAGCCGGCCAATCACGGAGAGACTGAGGAACGACAGGGCCATGAAGGGCTGATCGAATTCGCAACCCAACGAGCCGGCGGCCTTCGATAGATCGCGAAGTTTTTGAGCGGTGATCTCGGCCGGCTCAGCGGTCACCAACCCGGCGATGGGCAACGGCACGTCGGCGAGGATCTTCCCGTCACGCACCACGACCAATCCGCCATGTAACGTGATCAAGTGTCGCAGGGCCAGGACCATATCCTCGTCGTTGGTTCCGACGGTGATCAAGTTATGCGCGTCGTGTGCCACGCTGCTGCCGATGGCACCCGCGCGAAGCCGAAACCCCCGGGCGAACCCACGGCCAATCTCCCCGCTGGCACGATGTCGCTCGATGACCACGATCTTGGCCAGATCCCGTTCGACATCAGCGACGAGTTGACCGTCGAGAACCGACGCGGGTTCGATCGATCGCTCGGTGTCGATGCGGTTATCGAGCACCTCGATGACATGCACGGAGGGCGGATGATCGGAATCGGCGCCTTCCGGCGCGGGGATGGCCAGATCCAATGGATCGATCTGGTGCACGTTGATGCTGCTACGTAACGACGCGACACCCTCCTTTTCGACGCGGGGCTCGATGCAACTGCCGTTCTCCGCCACGAGTCGTCCCTGTCGGAAGACCTGAGTCACGTGGCAATCCTTCAGGTTATCCATTACGACCAGGTCGGCACGATAGCCGGGAAGAATGGCGCCGGTTCGCTGAAGCCCGAAGTATCGCGCGGTATTCAACGTACCCAGCCGAATCGCCAGGATCGGGTCCAGCCCCAGGGCGATCGACCGGCGAACCATGTAGTCGATCTGGCCCTCCTCGATCAGATCGCGCACGTCCTTGTCGTCGGTACAGAACATGAATCGATCGGCGGTCTCGGGCGTGATGAGCGGAACCAAGGCGTCCAGGTTCCGGGTCTGGGAGCCTTCGCGGATCATGATATGGAGGCCGTTTCGCAGTTTTTCGGCGGCCTCATCGGGCGTAATGCATTCGTGGTCACTCATCAGTCCGGCGGCGGCATAGGCGGTGAGATCCTTCCCGTGGAGTGACGGGGCATGGCCGTCGAGCACCCGGTCATGTGTAATTCGGATCTTTTCGAGAACCTCCTCGTCACCGGCGACAACGCCGGGATAGTTCATCATCTCGGCGAGACCAAGCACCCAGGGGTTGCCGAGAAACGGTTCAAGATCCTCGGCGGTCAGCACCGCACCCGCTGATTCGAGCGGGCTGGCCGGCACGCAGGAGCTGAGCATGACGTGGACGGCGATCGGCGCATGCTTGGCGGTCCGCAGGACGTATGAAATCCCCTCGGTCCCCATCACGTTGGCAAATTCGTGGGGATCGGCCACGACCGCTGTGGTTCCGTGTGCGATGACGACGCGGGCAAACTCGGGGACGGCCAACATCGACGACTCGATATGAACATGGGCATCGATGAAGCCCGGACAGAGGAATCGGCCGCAAAGATCGACGGATTGATCCCCAGAGTAGTCGCCGATCCCGGCGATTCGACCGTGATGGATGGCCACGTTGCCGTCATGGATTTCGTGGGAGGCGACGTTGACGATTCGGGCATTCTTGAGGACCAGATCGGCGGGTCGTCGGCCAGCGGCAACATCGATGAGATTTTTGAGCGGGTTATCAGACAATGTGGGGCTCCAAGTGTCGCAAGGCGGAAATCTCGCAATTTCGGGGGTATTATACAAGACTTTCGAGTGGATTGCGGGCCCCGACCCGTGAAAAATAGGAGGAGTCGGCGGTTGCGGATGGGGGAAAATCTGATATAGTCTAGGGTTTCGAGTTAAATCCGGTATTCCGGGCGAGATCCCGGCGGACAGGTGTTCGGAATCGTTAAGATCCCCTTCGAGGCATGAGATGGCAGTCAAGTTGAGATTGGTTCGGTTGGGGCGTCGGCATCGCCCATTTTTCAGGCTCAGAGTCGGCGATGAACACTACGCGCCAACCGGAAGATTCATCGAAGAATTGGGGTATGTCGATCCCTTGCTGAAGGATCGGTCCGAGGCCGAGGTTTTGAAAAGCGATCGGATCGTACACTGGCTCGATCAGGGTGCGAAGGTGTCCCCTACGGTGGCCTCCCTGCTGAAGCGGCACGGGATCGTTCGGACAAAGGCTGCATCCAAGTCAGCGGAGTCTGCGAAGGCTGCGACCTGATCACGCCAGCTGAAACCGGGGCAAGTGTTCATGCGCGTCGACGTTCTGACACTTTTCCCGGAGGCCTGCGAGCCGTTTTTTTCGTCGAGCATCATCGGCCGAGCGCGAATGTCGGGACATGTGACGATTACGTGTCACAACATTCGCGACTACTCGACGGATGCACATCGGAGTGTGGATGATCGACCGTACGGCGGTGGTCCTGGCATGGTGCTGATGTGCCAGCCGATTTTCGATGCGGTCGCCGCGGTTGAAAAGCAAGACCCGCGTGAGACAACACGGATTCTTCTGACGCCGCAGGGTCGGCGATACGATCAACGCCTCGCGGAACAACTGGCGAATAACGATCGCCTGTTGCTGATCGCCGGGCACTACGAAGGCTTCGACGAGCGCATCCGGTTGGGGCTGTCGCCATTGGAAGTGTCGATTGGCGACTACGTGTTGTCGGGTGGCGAATCGGCGGCGATGGTCCTCGTCGATAGCGTGGTGCGCCTGTTGCCGGGTGCTCTCGGTGACGCCCAATCGGTCGAAGAGGAATCATTCTCGCCGGTTGTCGAATCCGCCGCGTCGCGGTCAGGCGATGACGACCCGGGAAAGGCGCTCTCGTTTCTCGAGTATCCGCAGTATACGCGGCCGCGCGTGTATCAAGGCCATGCGGTTCCCGAGGTGTTGATGAGCGGGGACCACGGGAAGATCAAAGACTGGCGTCATCAGCAGGCGCGGAAACGAACAGTCCAGCGACGACCGGACCTGTTGTGAGGCCCGGATCAAAATATTTAGAGTGTATGCTCAAGCCCGTAACTCAGGTTTCGTGGATGGGTTTGGGTGACTGAGAGCAAGTACGACACCGAGGTTCGCCGAAGAAGAGATCGGAGCAGAACTATGCAGAATAAATACATCGCGGCCGTCGAAGCAGCCAATATGAAGAAAGATCTTCCCGAGTTCGAAATCGGGGACACGGTCTCGGTCGGTGTTCGAATCATCGAGGGCACCAAGGAGCGAACTCAACCCTTTGTCGGGGTTGTCATCGCCCGGCGTGGCAAGGGGATGGACGAAACCTTCACGGTTCGCCGAATTGTCAACAACGAAGGGGTCGAGCGAATCTTCCCGATCCACTCACCACGCGTCGTGAGTGTCGAGGTTCAACGCCGTGGGAAAACGCGCCGCAGCAAGCTCTACTACCTTCGAGACCGGGTTGGCAAGGCCCGCAAACTGCGTGAGCGCCGCGTAACGACGACCAAGGCGACCGCCCCCACCGCGAAGACGCCTGCCCCGCCCGCACCCGATCCGGAGCCCGAGCCGGCGGCGGTCTGATTTCTCAGGCCCTTTCGGTCAGCGGCAGCCAGATTCGTGCGTCACACCTCTTCTTATTCCTGAAGGGTGATCAACGTGAGCCTGTTTCGTCGGGATCTGGGCCGGACCGGGGAGGACGCGGCCTGCAAGTTTTTGCGCAGCCACGGCTATCGCATTCTTGAGCGAAACTTCTCCTGCTCCCTCGGGGAAATCGATATCGTCTGTTCAGATCAAGGAACCGTTGTGTTTGTCGAGGTCAAGACCCGATCCAGCGATTCCGGTGCCGATCCCGAAACGAACATCACCCGCGCGAAGCAAAGGAAAATCGAAAATCTTGCCCGGATCTGGCTCGAACGGCATCCGGATACGGATGCCGCCTTGCGGTTCGATGCCGTGAGTGTCGTGAAGCCGTCCGACGGACCACCGCGTGTGCGGCACATAATTGAGGCATTCGAGCCGACTCGTTATTCATAGCGCGTGACGATTCTCGAATGACGTATGCTCCGTCACATAGGATTCGATGGGTGGCACGGCCTAGCGACACAAGTCGTTAGGCCGCGGGTGCATGACAGTTTGGGCGGGCCAAACGGATCCCGCCTTCGCCGGGATCGAA
>CAYXGR010000013.1:0-22272 GCA_964464525.1 uncultured Planctomycetaceae bacterium | reverse complement strand
TCGTTGGTCCTGTCCATTCTTGTCATCCCGCAGGCGTTCCTGTCGCCGGAGGCAAACTGTTCTTCACCCAAGCCGCCAGCCCTTCCCCCTCACGCGTCGGGCTCGTGTCCTTCGACTCCACAGCGTGAGGTAATCGACGCACTCCATGCTGGGCATCGGGCCTGTGCAACTGCTGCACTATTCGTACGTGATCGGCACAATTATGCTTGGTGTTCAGAAAACAAATGATCGGGCTTTCTGACTCTCGCACAGATCCAATATGGGCCTCCCTCTTATAGCTTACTGTATTATTCTGATGTTCTCAGAAGTCCTCAGAAGTCCTCATCCACATTTCTCGGGCCAGGATCTTCTCCCGCGACGTCCTGCAAGCCTTTGTTGGTTTCGAGTTTGACTTGAGCGTTTTCGGATTCTGGTCGAGCGCCACCTCGGGGGTGTTGCCCGTAACCGACTGGAACACGAAATTCACAGGGTCGATTTTTCACCTGTATATCGGTCATCGTGACAGGCGCAAAACACTGTAGGGTCGCAACCGAAATCCAGGCGACAGAACACACATCACCATATCCATGTCCTTAATAGCATCATCGTATATCGGAAATATCCATCCAGTTTTTATGCTAATGACCCTGTCGATAACTGACGATCTCGGTATCAGTTAAGAAACGCGCCAGATGTGGCGAATCACGGCCATTTCATCAGCACTGGGCAGCCGTGTCCTGTTTTCGATTGCAGGATATTCCTGCAGTTCAATTACCCAAGGAGCCTTTTCCAATGGCGAAACTAGCAGCAGCAGCAATATCGGAATCGAATAAGGTGGCCTCCGGCCAGGACAACACCACCGCGCAACGTGACGAAGCCCGGGAACGCGCCAAGCAGAAGGCAGCCGCACGAACGGCGGCCAAGCAGCAGCAGGCGGCCGAGCGGATCGCGACCGCCACGGAAGAACTGTCCAGCGGGGTGGTCGAAGCGGCCGAGGCGGTCAAGCAGTTGATGGGGGCGATGGAGACCATTTCCACTGCGGGAGAAGAGGCGAACAAGAATTCTCAGGCAAGCCTTGGACAGATCGAAAGGATCAATCAGGCGAGTAATGTTGCGGTAAGAAATGCGCAGGGGTCGCTGGACAAGGTCAACGCGATCCAGACGCTCATCGCCGAGACCAGCGGGGACATCGAGAAATTGATCGAGGGCGTCGGGTCCGGGGCCAAGGCAAACCTCGAGTCGGCCAAGCTGATCGCGGAACTCGAGAAGCAAAGCGACGAAATAGGCAACATCGTCGAGGCGGTGGTACGCATTGCGGACCAGACGAACCTGCTGGCGCTGAATGCCGCGATCGAGGCCGCTCGTGCCGGCCAGCACGGCAAGGGCTTCGCCGTGGTCGCCGATGAAGTTCGAAACCTGGCCGAGACGTCGGAGAAGTCAGCCCGCAACATCCGCGAGTTGGTTGAGGAGATCCAGAAGGACGTGCGAGAGGTGGCCAAGGACGTCGAGGCGGCGGGCAAGGCGGCCTCGGAAGAGGTCGATAAGGCCAAGAAGATCACTGAGGATCTCGCCACGGTCGAGAAAGACACTGCCGTGATCCAGGAAGGCTGCGAGGAGATCAACAAGAACGCCAAGGACGCATCTACGGCGGCGGAGCAGTTCCAGAGGGGCGCACAAGACATCGCCACTGCGGCGGAGGAGGCCGGAGCGGCCTCGGAAGAGGCCAGCAAGGCATCGCAGGAGCAGGACAAGGCGCTTCAGGAAATGGACAAGGGTGCACAGGATCTGGCCACGATGGCCGAGGGCCTGAAGACTTCGACCTCAGGCGCCAAGTCCAGTCAGGAGCTGGCTGCGGCATCCGAGGAGCTTTCCGCGGTGGTTCAGGAATGCAACAGCTCGGCTCAGCAGATCATGAGCGCGATCGAACAGATATCCAAGGGTGCCGAACAGCAGTCCAGTGCCACCGAGGAGGCTGCGGCGGCCGTCAAGCAAATCGACTCCGCGGCGAAGGGCATGTCCCAGAGAGCAGAAATGTCCATGGAAAAATGTGGCGCACTCGTGAAGCTCCTTTCGGAGAACAAGGAGGGCGTGGATGCGATGATCGTGGGAATCAGCACGGCCTCCGAGGAGGCGATCAAGTCCGCGGAAAATATCAAGACGCTGGAAGACCGCACTCGGCAGATCGACAAGATCGTCGATGCGATCGTCAATGTCACCATTCAGACCAACCTGTTGGCAGTCAACGGCAGCATCGAGGCCGCCCGTGCCGGTGAGTACGGGCGTGGGTTTGCCGTGGTGGCGGCCGACGTTCGCAACCTGGCCGGTGAGTCCAGCGAGAATGCGGACAAGATCAAGGATCTGGTCCGCAACATCCAGCAGCAGATCGTCACCGTGGCGACGGATATTGAGGCGACCGGGCGAGAGGCAGCCAACGAGGTCGAGCGGGCCAAGAAGAGTACCGCTGCTTTGGAGACGATCGCCATCGACATGCATGCCGTACAGACCGGAGTTCAAGAGATCAAGGAGGGCCAGGACACGGCCTTGGTTGCGATCGAAGAGTCCAACAAAGCCGTACAGGAGATCGCCAGCGCAGGCGAAGCCGCCAGCAACGCCGCGCAGGAAGCAGCGACCGCTGGCCAACAAGGTGCCAAGGGTATGCAGGAACTGGCCGGTGCGGTTGAAGAAATCTCCTCGCTTGCCGACGAGATGCAGAACTAGGCTGAGGATGCTTCGGTGAGTTCCGCAAGGACTGGCCTGTAAAGGAGATTGACAAATGGCAGAAGAACAAGGCACCGCAACGCTGACCGCCGAGGCCGATGACGTGCAGGAATTGGTTACCTGCACGCTCAACGACGTCGAGTTCGGTCTGGACATCAACGCGGTCCAGGAAATCGTTCGAATCCCCAAGATCACTCCGGTGCCCAAAGCGCCGGACTACGTGGAAGGCGTGGCGAATCTGCGAGGCAATGTGCTGCCGGTGATCAGTTCCCGCCGGCGGTTCGGCATGCCCGACGCAAGCAATGACAACAACCGTGTGATCGTCGTCGAGCTCAACGGATCCCCGACGGGATTGGTAGTGGACACCGTCCGCGAGGTGATGCACGTTAAAAAGGAGGCCGTGGAGCCGACCCCGCCGGTGGTTCACGGCGTCGACAGCAGGTTCCTCAGCGGCGTCGTCAAGCTCGACGAGGGCAAGCGGCTGATCATGCTGCTGAACCACGACGAGATCATCGACCTGGGCGACTTTTCGACGGATGAGTCCGCCGGCGGCAAGTCCAAAGGGAAGGCTTCCCACGTTGGCAAGAAGACGGAAGCGGATGACGTCGAGGATGACTTCGAACAGTTGGTGACATTCCGGCTGGACGAGGAAGAGTATGGCATCTCCATCATGGAAGTTCAGGAGATTATCCGGGTTCCCGAGATCACGGCCGTGCCCAATGCGCCGGGCGGCGTGCAGGGCATCACGAGTCTGCGGAGCCAGGTTCTGCCGGTGGTGGATCTTCGGACGAAGTTCGGGTTTCCCACGCTGAAGGCCAACACGGATGCGTTTTGCGCCAAGCTGAAGTCGTTTCAGAAACACCACGACGATTGGGTGAAGTGCCTCGAGGAAGCGGTCACCGGTGAGGGGACGTTTAGTGAGGATCTCGATTATTCGAGCTGCGACTTCACGGGCTGGCTCAAGTCCTACTCCACGAATGACCGGGTGATCGCAGCATTTGTGGAGCCTCTTACCGAAGCCCACAAGACGCTCCACCGGGAGGCGAATGCCGTCCTCGCGCTCCACAAGGACAACCACCCGGAGGACGCCTCGGCCAGGTTCAAGGACACGTTCCAGACTGCACTTGACGAGTTCGGAGCGGCGTTCAAAAAGCTGTTTTCAGGGGTTGCGGCTCGTATGGACGAGCGATGCCTGGTCGTGAACATCGGTGACATGTCTCTGGCCTTGCGGATCGACGCGGTCAATGAAGTGCTCCAGGTGCCCAAGGCGTCGCTCGAGTCCACGCCGGAGATCGTCGCGGGAAAAGGGGCCAACCGGGATCAGATTCGCGGGGTCGCCAAGATGGACGACGGCAAGCGGCTCATCATGTTCCTGGGTCTGGACAAGCTGGTGAGCGAACAGGAGCTTGCGGCGATCAGCTCGACCGTTGCCAGTCATGAGAAAAAGAAATCGAGTGACGAAGAGGGAGCGAAATCCATGGATACGGCGACGGAAGGCGATGAGCGTCAACTGGTGACTTTCAAGGTCGCCAACGAGGAGTTTGCCGCCGACATCATGCAGGTTCAGGAGATCGTCCGCCTGGAGCAGGTGACCAAGGTTCCACATGCCCCGTCGTTTGTCGAGGGCGTGGTGAATCTGCGTGGCAATGTATTGCCGGTGATCGACCTGCGCCGGCGCTTCGACATGGATAGCCGGGATTACGACGACGCGACCCGGGTGGTCGTGGTCGACGCCAACGGCCAGAAGACGGGGATCATC
Source organism: uncultured Planctomycetaceae bacterium (assembly GCA_964464525.1). Taxonomy (GTDB): domain Bacteria; phylum Planctomycetota; class Phycisphaerae; order UBA1845; family UTPLA1; genus CAYXGR01. The sequence goes on along the minus strand of CAYXGR010000013.1, from coordinate 17,816 downwards.
GTCGATGCCGTGTCCGAGGTGATGCGGATGCCGACGGCAGACATCGAACCCGCCCCGACCATCGTCAAGGCAGGATACGGTGAAGATTTCCTCGAGGGCGTCGGCAGACTGGAGGGCGGCGATCGAATGCTGCTGCTGCTTCGGGCGGACAAACTGCTCAGCGATGAAGAGTTGTCCGCGATGTCGAACGCCGTGGCCGACGAATCGCCGGACGGAGACGACACATCCGCCGCCGAGTGCGCAGCGGAACAACCCAGGAACGTCTGCAAGAAGAAGTCGAAGAAGAAAACCCAGGTCGATGTATCTGAGGAATGCGAATCCGACGATACGCCGGCCGAAGACTCGTGAGCGCAAACGACCAGTCCAGGGTCGTGAGCGGGTAGTCAAAATGATGGTTCTCCTTGGTCGGCGGCGCCATGCAGCAATGTCTGGCGCTGCCTGCCAATGAAGAGGACATACGGATGAGACTGGCGGGATTCATGGAAGAGTGTGAGCTGCGATTGGGCATCCGCCTGTCCTGCTACCGCGATGGCAATATCGAGCGGAGCATCAAGAGGATGATGGACCGGTTCGGCTGTCGCCGGCTCGATCAGTTGCTCGCCTTGCTGGAGGGTGACAATCATCATCGGCAGGAGTTCATTGATTGCCTGGCGATCAACGTCACCGAGTTCTTCCGCGATCCGCATCACTTTCGATACATCAAACATACCATCCTGCCGAAGCTGCTGGAGCGTCGGCAGTCGGTGCGCATCTGGAGTGCGGGGTGCTCCACCGGTCAGGAGGCGTATTCGTTGGCGATGCTGCTCGAAGAGACCGACCCCGAGGGTAAGGGGCGCGTCGTCGCCACAGACATCGACAAGACCGCATTGGCCAAGGCGCGGGGCGGAGTTTACGAAAAGAAAGATGTGGCGGGGCTTACTGTTCCCCGGCGTCGGTCATTCTTCGTGCGCGAGGGCGAGCAATACCGTGTATGTGACAGTATCGCCCAACGGGTAACATTTCGCAGTCATGATTTGCTGACTGGTCGGATCCCGCACAATTACTACGACTTGATCGCGTTTCGCAACGTATCCATCCATTTCGAACGGGAGGCACGTAATACGCTCCACCGCCGGTTTGCCAACGCGCTCAGGAGCGGCGGTATTTTCTTTGTGGGTGGCGCGGAAGGTCTTTTTTCGCAGGAGAAGCATGAAATGAGGATGCTCTCACATGGCTGCTATGCGAGGGAAAAAGACGGATTATTCTCAGGAACCCAGTGCCGATTGGCGAGTTAAAGGGAGCCTGTGGAGAGTACGACGAGAGATGTGAGAACCGGTGCCCGAATCGTCGTTGCGATGGGAGAGTCTGTCGTGAGCAAGGCTCCGGATGTGCTGACGACGGCAGGCCTTGGCTCGTGTATCGGCGTGGCCATCTACGAAACCCGCCTTCAAGCCGGCGGCCTGGCCCATATTTCGGAGCCGGGCGCGGGGAAGGAGAGTCGGAATCCGCAGGCCCATGCGGATATCGCCATACCGGCAATGATTGCAGAGTTGGAGCGTCTGGGGGGTATTCGGACGTTTATGTTCGCGAGGCTGGCCGGGGGTGGCGAGATGTTCGGTTTTGATATGAGCGATCAGATGAATATCGGAAAACGTAATCTGCAATCCGTCCTTGATACGCTGGCGACTGAAATGGTCCGCGTGCGTGGGAAGGAAGTATTGGGCGACCGACCGCGTTCCATGATGTTCGATCTGACCAGTGGCGAAGTCGTCCTGGAGAGCATGGGAAAGACGCATCGCATGGTGTAGTCGCGGTGATCTGTTTTGGAGTTTGATGGACTGGATGCACCTGATTTTTCGGAGTGGATAACCATGTCGCGAGACATCACGGTAGTCATTGCCGACGACTCGGCACTGATGCGCAAGAAGATCAAGGAGATCCTGGAGAGCGACCCCGTGATCCAGGTGATGGGGGCTGCGCGTAACGGGAAAGACGCCATCGAGTTGGTGCATCGGTATGAGCCCGACGTAGTCACTATGGATATCAACATGCCGGTGATGGACGGCATCACCGCGCTGCAGACAATCATGATGGAGTCCCCCCGGCCGGTGGTCATGCTCAGCTCGCTCACCCAGGAGGGGGCCATGACCACCTTCGAGTGCATCGAGCTCGGGGCGGTCGATTTCATCGGCAAGCCGTCGGGGACTATCTCCGTTGATATCGATCAACAGGGACACGAAATCATCGAGAAGGTCAAGCAGGCGGCGAAGTCGAAACCGGGAAGCAGGCTTCGCAAGAAGGATCCTCCGCCCGCCGCAGGTCTGAATTTTTCGAAATCCAAGGACGGCATCGCTACCCGGGTGGTGGCGATCGGTGTGTCGACCGGCGGACCCAAGACGATCATGGAGATCGTACCCTACCTGCCGGCTGACCTCGATGCGGCAGTGGTCATGGTTCAGCATATGCCGGTGGCCTTTACCGCCCCGTTCGCAAGTCGAATCAACGCATCCAGCGAAATTGACGTGTGCGAAGCCAAGAGCGGAGACCTTCTCAGGCCCGGACACGGCTATCTGGCCCGTGGCGGCAAACACATGGTCTTCGCCAAGCGTTCTATCGGGGCTGGGGCCATTGTCCGGTACGTGAACTACCCAAACGACGTACCCCATATCCCCTCGGTGGATGTGATGATGAAGTCCGCAGTGGAAGTGTTCCATTCGCGTGTAACCGGTGTGCTGCTGACCGGAATGGGGGCAGACGGAGCGGACGGCATGGTGCAGATCCGCCAATGCGGTGGACATACCATCGCCGAGGATGAAAGTACGTGTGTTGTGTTCGGTATGCCCGCCCAGGCAATCCAACGCGGTGGGGCCAAGCATGTTCTACCCTGTCACGACATCGCCGAGAAAATCGTCGAGCTTCTGGCTTGCCACGCATAGGAAGGAGTTTATTCGTCCATGAAACTTGAGCAACGCGAATTTGAACTCCTTCGTGACATGATCTACGAGAAGACCGGGATCATGTTCGAAGATCGCAAAAGAATATTCATTCAGACGCGCCTCGCCCGGCGCTTGCCGGAAGTAGGCTGCGATGATGCCCGGGAATACTACCGGTATCTTCGCTACCAGGACACTTCCGGAGAGGAATGGCAGGCTCTGATTGACTCGGTCACCACGAATGAGACTTACTTCTTTCGTGAGTTTCCGCAGTTGCAGTGCTTCGCCGACCAGGCTCTACCGAATATCACGGATCCCAAGCGTGCGTCGGGCGATTACACGCTGAACATCTGGAGTGCCGCCTGCTCGACAGGGGATGAGCCGTACACGCTGGCGATCATCCTGAAGGCGTGTCTCGATGATTTCAACAAGTGGCGAATCAAACTGGACGCCACCGACATCGATACGAATGTCCTCGCATCCGCGAAGCGGGCAATTTACTCCAGCCGCGGTGTCAAGGATGTACCAGAAGAATACTTGAGTCAATACTTCAAAATGCAACTCGGGCAGTATCAGGTGGTCGATGAAATCAAGAACATGGTCCAGCTCTCCCAGGTGAACCTGATGGACCGCCAGGCCATGCGGCGATACCGCAATTATAATTTCATCTTCTGTCGCAACGTTCTGATCTACTTCAATGATGCCTCGCGTAAGCAGGTACTCAGTAGTTTCTATGACGCCCTGGTTCCTGGTGGCTATATCTTTCTGGGGCACTCGGAGTCTGTGGGAAGGATCAGTGCGGCGTTCGAAATGGTTCGCTTGGGAGAGGATATTGCCTATCGCAAGCCGCTCAGCGGCGCGAGCGCGGGTTCCAAGACCGCTGGAGGTGTATTGTGCCAGACCGCATAAATCAACTGATTCAAGATCTGTACAGTGACGACGAAGCCGCGCGCCGGTTCGCCGTCGAGGATCTGGGTGACATTCGTGATACACGGGGTATCCCGCCTCTCGTCAAACTGCTGAGCGATGCATCCGCGGGCATTCGTGAGCCGGTCGTGGATGCGCTCTCGTTGATCGGCAAAGTCGAGGGAGAAGCAGTTGTTCTGGCCATGCTGCCGGCGCTGCGAAGCGAAGACACTCCGCTGCGCAATGCCGCCTGCGAGGTCTTGCGAAACGTCGGTGAACTCTCCGTCACGCATCTTGGAAAACTGCTGAGTGACGATGATAAGGATGTTCGCAAGTTTGCGGTTGATGTCCTGGCGTTGATTGCCAGCCCCGCAGCGGGCGACACGCTCACCAAGGCATTGGATGATGTGAATATCAATGTCGCTGCCGCAGCAGCCGAAGCGCTTGGCCAGATCAAGTGCGGAGCGGCGGTCGAGGCGCTTACATCGTCACTACAGGCCAATGGCTGGGTTCGATGCTCGGTGGCCCGCAGCCTGGGACAGATTGGCGGTACGGAGGCCCTGCTCGCGCTGAACAACCTCGTCGGCGACGAAGATGAAATGGTGGCGTTCACCGCCGTGCAGGCACTCGGCGATGCAGGCGACATGGCGTCTCTGCAATACTTACTGTACCTTCTCGAACATACAAATCCTATGATTGCCAGCGCCTCGTTTGGAACGGTCGAGCGGATCCTCGATCGCACTGATTCTTCTCAATGGCGGGAACTTTGCGGGCAGGTTCCCCTTGAACCACTGATGAAGCTGATCAGCCATCCCAACGCGGACATGCGCCGTAGTGCGACCAAGCTGCTCGGCAAGGTTGGAGACGACAGCGTTGTTCCGCCACTGGTGGCTGCGCTGGTTGCAGATGAAAACCGTGACGACGAAGAACTCCGCGAACTTGCCCTGCAGGCGATCGTGTCGATCGCTCCGGATGATATAACACCCATCGCCAACGTGCTCTCCGAAGACACAATTTCGGTAGAGGGACGATGCGAACTCGTGGACGTCCTGGGACGAGTGGGCAGGCCGGAGGCCTTCACTGCCGTCGCACAGCTACTCGACAATCCCCAGGTGATTCTTCGCCGGGTCGCGTGCCGAGTGATTGCCGGGCTGGATGCCGGCCGTGCCTGTGTGCTGCTCTGTAAGTCACTGACCGATTCGGACGGTCATGTCCGTGCCAATGCGGCTCGCAGCCTCGGAGAAGTAATGGCCGGGGAGGCGGTGCCTTCCATCGTACCTCTCCTTGAAGACCCGTGTCCCGAGGTCCGCGAGGCTGCGGCATGGGCCATTGGCACGATCGGTGGGATCGAGGCAAGTAACGTTGTGGCTGTTCTGAAACCATTGTTGAGTGACGAATATCCCGACGTTCGCGAGGCGGCAGCCGGCGCGCTGGTTTCAATTTCCAGCGACCACGCAATGACCGCCATCAAGGAACTGGCTGGCTCGGACGACGAGGATCAACGCGTGCTGGCCGTCAAAATCCTTGGCAGTGCGGAGTCGCATATATCCATCGATCAGATCCTCAAGAGCGCTCTATCCGATCCGTCTCCCATGGTCTGCGCGCAGGCGATCCAGGCGTTCGCCGGTCGAAACGATATCGAGTTCTCGGACGTATTTCTGAAGGGACTGGATCATGATGACAGCCAGGTCCGTAGTGCGACACTCAAGTTCCTGTCCAAGCAGGAACCGGGCGAGTGGGCGACACGCCTCTGTGACGTTTTCAAGAATGACCCTGATGAACAAGTACGGCACGATTGCGCGATCGCCCTCGGATATCTGAACCCACCGGGCGCTACGGACAATCTGATTGAATTCCTCACGGACGGGCCACTGACGCCGTTCATCGTATTGGCTGCGATCGGTGCGCTGGCGCGAATCGGCGATCCGAGCGCCGAGGACGTGCTTGGCGAGCTGGCGGGCAGTGATGACCCGGAGATATGCGAAACGGCGGCAACGGCGTTGGAAGAGATGATGGAAAATGTGGCGGCGAGTGTGTGACCGCCTGGGGTGTTACACTTGCAGTTAAGGAAATAGTCATGAGCCAAAAAGTACTGATTGTTGACGACTCCAAGATGGTGCGAAACTTGCACGGCTTCATGTTGCAGAGCGCCGGGTACGAGATCCACGAGGCCGAAAATGGCAGCGATGCGATCGAGCAACTGCTGCGCAACAAGTTCGATCTTATAGTTACAGACGTCAACATGCCCCAGATGGATGGATACGAGTTCACCCGCAAGGCTCGTGAAGTCGAGGGGTACGAGGAAGTCCCCATCGTCATTGTGTCCACGGAGTCGGAGGCAGCGGATAAGTCCAAGGGCTTCGAGGCCGGGGCAAACATGTATATCGTCAAACCGGTCAAGCCGGAAGAACTGGTGATGAACGCCAAGATGTTGGTCCAGAGTTAGTAGCATCTGCGACGTCCAAGAGGCGAATGAACATGAGTGATTCGAATCCCCTGAAAAACACCGATCCAGAACTGCTTGCCGGATTTATCGAAGAGGCCCGGGAACACCTCGAGGCTTTCAGCGATGGCCTGATGGAGATGGAGAAAGGATCTCGCGACCCCGATGTCATCAATTCGGTCTTCCGCGGTGTGCATACGATCAAAGGATGTGCCCGCACCCTGGGATGCCTCGATATAGGCCGGCTGACCCACGTCGGTGAAAACGTTCTGGACGCCATCCGAGCCAACAAGCTCGACCCGACGCCCGACACGCTCGAAGTGTTGTTCGAAACGAGCGACCTGTTGGTCTCATTGCTTGATGACGTTGAAGAACTCAAACCCCAAGGTCAGCGAGATGACGAGATAGACCCACTGTTGGTAAGGCTTACCGCGGCACTCGGCGATGAACCAGCCCCCCAACCCACCGCGACAAAACCAGTCGTCGCGCCGACTCCCTCACCTCAACCCACCGAATGGCCTGCGCCGGGAGTGGGGCTTACGGCTGATCTAGTCAGCCAGTTCGTGGTAGAGGCTACCGACAATCTTGACATACTCGGGTCCGCGCTCCTGGAGTTCGAAAAGAACCCCACCGACGCCGACGTCATCAACTCCGTTTTTCGCGCCGTGCACAGCATCAAGGGGACCGCCGACTACGTGGGCCTGGCTCAGATCAAGACTCTGGGCCACCGACTGGAAAACGTTCTGGATCTGGCGAGGAACTCCCGTCTTGATGTTACCCAGGATGTCTCCGATCTGGTTTTCGAGGCCAGCGATGCGCTCAAGGGGATGGTCAGCAGCCTCCAGCCGGACGCCGAAACGGACGCCGACATGCGCGATCTGGTGGCCAAACTGGACAAGGTCGCCAATAATTCGACGACATCGGTCCAAGCCGGCGGATCTTCGTCCCCGGCCGCCCCGGCGGATCCTCAATTAGCCATCTTCGTGCAATCGGCTGAGCAGCACATTGACAGCATTCTCGCATGCCATGCCAAACTGGGCCAGGGAGATACGTCCAAGCCGGTCATCTCGGCCATGCACCGTTCGGTCAAGACGCTGATCAACGCGGCGGAGTACAGCGGGCATAATGACTTCGTCGGACCCGCGAAACAAATTCTTGAAGTCATTGATATTGTCAACGAAGGTCGGATCGATTTCGACGATCTGCTGCTCTCGATCATTGATGATCAGAGTACAGAGCTCAATACACTACTCGACCATGCACGTGCCGGGGTCATGGCGTCTGCAGAGCAACCGCGTCTGGGTGATGTTCTTGAGGAACAGGGTGTCGCCACGCGTGAGCAGATTGAAGACGCCGTTAGTAGTCCAATGCAGGTTGGCGACAAGATCGTCGCCAAGGGGGTGGCCGATCGCGGGCAGGTCGAGGCCGCCGCCGCCCAATCGTCCGGACAGGCGCCCAAGAAGGTCATAGCCGCGAAGACCATGCGCGTCGATCAGCTCAAGCTGGACGAGTACATCAATTATGCCGGCGAACTGGTGATTGCGCGGAACGGACTGCTTCACGCATTCGGCAATCTTCATCTGGATGGAACGGATCTTCGTGCAATGAAAGACGCCATCGAGGGAGTGAACCGGATTACGACGGACATCCAGGACAACGCGATGGCGATGAGGATGATCCCTGTCAAGAGTGTGTTCCAACGATTCCCCCGGATGATTCGAGACCTGGCAAAGGCACAGGGCAAGAAGATCGAACTGCAAATACTCGGTGAAGAAACCGAACTCGACAAACAGGTTGCCGAGTCATTGGGCGACCCGCTCGTTCACTTGATTCGCAATTCCGCTGACCACGGTGTCGAAACCCCGGAGCAACGCCGCAAGTCGGGAAAAGGCGAAACCGGTCTGGTCATCCTCAAGGCAGCCCGAGAGGGTAATACCATGGTCATCGAGATCATCGATGACGGTGCCGGGATCAACGCCGATCGCCTCAAGGCCAAGTCTGTGGAGAAGGGGACTATCACGCAGGAAGAATCCGACAAGATGTCTCGCCAGGAAGCGTTGGATCTGATCTTCGCCGCCGGCCTGAGCACCGCCGAGAAAGTCAGCGACATCTCCGGTCGAGGCGTGGGCATGGACGTGGTGAGAACCAATATCGCTAATCTTGGCGGGTCAGTCTCCGTGACATCCGAAGACGGTCAGGGCAGTTCGATTCGCATTCAACTGCCGCTGACTCTGGCTGTGACAACCGTCGTCGTGATCGGCTGTGACGGTGAAACCTACGCGATGCCGATGGAGTCTGTCAGTGAGACCGTGAAGCTGGAGCCTGGGGAAGTAAAGAGACTCAAGGGTGAGTGGGTTATCTCGCTTCGCGGCGAAGTCGTTGCACTCAAGGGACTATCCGAACTCCTCGCGCTTCAAAAAGGGTTGGCTGTGGCCAGTCCGGATCAGAATATGACTCTGAAGACGGACCGAACCGGCCGGATCCCTATTATCGTGGTCACGGCCGGAGACACACGGTATGGGCTGCTCGTTGACGAATTCAAGGGACAGCAGGAGATCGTGGTCAAGCCGCTCGCCAATTATCTGGCCCAACTCCCCGGTCTCGGCGGCGCGACGATCATGGGCGATGGCGCCATCGTGCTGGTACTCGATCCGGTGAAGCTTTTTGATCTGGCTACCGGCGCGATCGAGCTTAAAACCGAGGAACTGGAAGAGGCCCTCGCTTAGGATCCGAACCAATGAATATACTCGTAGTAGATGATTCCAGGACCATGCGAAACATCATCAAGCGGACGCTGACCGGGGCGATGGACATCCCGGAAGAAAACATCTCGGAGGCGGGGGATGGTGTGGAGGCCATGGGTCTCATCGAGTCCGGCTCCTTTGACCTGTACCTGGTCGACTGGAACATGCCCAATATGGACGGGATCACACTACTCAGGAAACTCCGCGAGTCGGGCGACAAGACGCCCTTCATGATGTGCACAACGGAAGCGGAGAAGCTCAAGGTGCTTGAGGCGATCAAGGCCGGCGCCAGCAACTACATGGTGAAACCGTTCACAGCCGAGACTATTAAAGAGAAGGTTACACAAACTATGGAAAAATATGCCGCCCAAGCCTCGTAGCCAAATGGTCGCGGCTCATGTATAGCAATTGATGAAAGTCCACAACGGGCATTCACAAAGTGAGATGAGCTATGTTTACATCAGGTGTACTGGTAGTTGACGATGATGTTGATGTGTTGGATCTGATGAAGGCAAAGCTCGCCTCGAACGGAATCGAATGCGACACGGCGGATTCGGCGGAGGATGCGCTGCGGAAAGTACATAGGCGGCCGTATTCTGTAGTCGTCTCGGACATCAACATGCCCGGCATGAACGGTGTGGAGTTGATCTCCGTGATCAAACAATACAGTCCCCTGGTGCAGATAATTATGCTTACTTCCGACCCATCAATCAGCCGTGTGATCGAATGCGCGGATCGTGGTGCGGTAGACTTTTTCTCCAAAGGTGATGATTGGGCAACGCTGATTGAGTCGGTTCGCGTGGCACAGGCGCGAATCGATCGATGGATACGGATGATGGCTGCCCGTACTTCCAACAAAGAGCCTGACATAGAAAGGGCCGGGACCGCCGTCAAGGCGGCGGCGGTTGACGCCATTTAAGCGGAGACACGGCATATCAATCGTGCATGAGGATTCCCGGGCTCGATCGCCAGACATCGCCGGCTGCTGGCGCGGCCCAGGATCGAGGATGACGATGTGGGTGGTGGGTTAACAGCGCGTATATGCTGAGGTGCGTGGTAATGGATCCAAAGAAGCCTCCTGACAACTTCAGCCGCGATCACGACGTGTCATCGCCGGGGTCACAGGTGCTGAACCGTCTTCAAACTGCCGCGTTGGAAGCCATGGCCAACGCTATTGTCCTGACCAATCCAGATGGTTGTATCTCTTGGGTCAACTCGGCTTTTACCAAGCTGACCGGCTACAGCAGGAAAGAGGTGGTAGGTCAGAATCCGCGCATGCTCGGAAGCGGATGGCAAGACGTAGCGTTCTATCGCGACATGTGGGATACGGTACTTTCCGGAAACGTATGGCATGGTGAAATCGTCAACAAACACAAGGACGGCAACCTGTACACCGAGGAAATGACGATCACTCCGGTGCGGGACGAGGCTGGGGTCATCACGCATTTCATAGCTATCAAGGAGGATATCACCGCCCGAAGGCAGGTCGAACGCGAACTACAGCGTATTCAGATTGCGCTCGACTATACCAGCGACGCCATTGTAATCGTGGAATGGGACGGGAACGTAACATACGTCAACGAATCCTTCCATGATCTTCTTGAGTACACCAAAGACGAGATTACGGCTCATACCTGGAAATCCATCTTCGTCGATACAACCGTTGCGGAGAAGGTTCTTCAAACCGTTCTTCATGGGAACACTTGGCGCGGCGAAGTGGAGTTGACCGCGAAGCGAAGCGGGCGATTCCCGGGAGAGGTGTGCGCCACGGCCGTCCTCGATGATTCGGGAAAGTGTACGGGATTGCTCCTGAGCCTGAGTGACATCACGGATCGCAAGGTGGCCCAGGAGAGGGAGCGCCGGGCAACAGAGAAACTCGACCAGTACGCACATGAACTCGAACTTAATAACGAGTTGATGGAAGCGGCCAAACGCCAGGCCGTAGCTGCTTCACATTCCAAGAGCGAGTTCCTGGCCAACATGAGCCACGAGATTCGGACGCCGATGACGGCGATCCTGGGTTACACGGAAACCCTGCTCGATCCGGACCTCTCGGATTCAGACAAACTCAGTGCCATCCACACCGTTCGCCGCAACGGCGACCACCTGCTCCAGATCATCAATGACATCCTGGATATTTCCAAGATCGAGGCGGATAAGCTGGAGGTCGAGCGCATCCGTTGCTCGCCGATCCAGGTTGTTAACGAAGTGCAGTCGCTGATGCAGGTGCGTGCCGACGCGAAGAAACTGCCCTTCAACATCGAGTTCATCGGTGCCGTTCCGGAGACCATCGAAAGCGACCCCACGAGGCTGAAGCAGATCCTGGTGAACCTGGTTGGTAATGCCATCAAGTTTACCGAGACGGGTGGGGTTCGGCTTGTCACGCGATTTGTAAGTACAAGTGGTGGGCAATGCCCACCCTACGCGGATGGGATAAACGTCGAAACGTCGAAACATCGAAACGCTGAAATGAAAGATGAAGAAAAAGAAGAAGAGGCTGGGGATGAGAGGGCAATCTTGGTTCAGCACGAACCCATGATGCAGTTTGACGTGCTTGATACGGGGCTGGGGATGACGGAGGAGCAGGTTGGCAAGCTGTTCCAGGCCTTCTCACAGGCGGATACCTCCACGACGCGGAAGTTCGGCGGAACGGGCCTGGGGTTGATGATCAGCAAGCGACTGTCCGAAATGCTGGGCGGAAATATCACCATCGAGAGCCAACCCGGCGAGGGCAGCCTGTTCCGCGTCACAGTGACCACGGGATCACTCGACGGTGTGAAGATGCTGGATGATCCTGCCATGGCCGCGATCTCACAGCCTGAAGAGACCTCAGTGGGGGGATCCGTCGCGAGGCTCGATTGCCGCATCCTCTTTGCCGAGGATGGCCCGGACAATCAGCGCCTGATCGGCCACATCCTCAAGAAGGTGGGGGCGGATATCACGATTGTCGAGAACGGCAAGCTTGCGGTCGATGCGGCGCTGGTCGCTCGTGATTCGGGCAGTCCGTTTGACGTGATCCTGATGGACATGCAGATGCCGGTCATGGACGGCTACGAAGCGACCGGACAGCTTCGCCAGAAGGGCTACACCGGTCCGATCATCGCACTGACCGCCCACGCAATGGCCAGTGACCGACAGAAGTGCATCGACGCCGGTTGCGACGACTACGCGACCAAGCCGATCGACCGGAAAAAGCTGATCGAGATGATTCGCAAATACCTGACGGCTATCGGAACAACGATCGAAACCTCAGAACCCACGGAAGACATGACGGCTGCGTCTCACGAAAGTAACTCTTCTGTGATCGAGGCCTGTGAAGCCACGGCTTGCCCCATGAGCGAGGATGGGTTGATCGTCAGCGATCACGCCAATGATCCCGATATGGTCGAGTTGATCGAACAGTTCGTCGGGCGCTTATCGAATAGGATTGCCGATCTTGAGGAGGCATTTGCTAAGCAGGATGCTCGGATGTTGGGGGAGTTGGCCCACAAACTCAAGGGCGCGGCCGGCGGATACGGCTTCCCGTCGATTTCCAGTGCAGCCGGACAGCTTGAAAAAACTGCCAAGAGTCAGAAGGATCTTGATAGCTTGAATGCGGAATTGACGTCACTCGTCGATCTCTGTCGCCGCGCGCAGCTCATGTCGGTCGAACAGTGAATGACCCTTGACGAGCCTCTCACCGGCCACAAGTGAGATTTCGCCACTGACTTGATCGCAGGGAATCAGGCTGCGAAAGTTGTGTGACGAGTATCGTGTTCTATTTAGTCAAAGGTTTGCAAAATGGACGTCCGTTTTATCAATCCATTTATCGCCTCGATCAAGAATGTCTTCATGACGATGCTCGAAACGGAAATCCTGATCAGCAAACCGTGCGTACTCGAGAAGGGTGAATTCAATGCCGATGTTTCGGCCGTCATCGGACTCTCCGGTGATGCAATCGGAAGCGTCGCCCTCTGCCTCCCATCGAGAACCGCCGTCGCGATCGCCAGCAAGTTCGCAGGCATTGAGCTGACACAGGACCATGACGACTTCGCAGACGCCATAGGTGAACTGGCCAACATGGTGGCAGGAGGAGCAAAGGCCAAACTGGATGGCCTCAACGTCAGCATCTCGCTTCCCAGCGTCATCGCCGGGCATGACCTGAAGCTGTTGCAGTCCAAGTCGACACCGAGACTGTCGCTGCCGTGCGACTCGTCATTGGGCCGATTCAACACGGACATCGTGATGGCGGTCAGCCGCCAACCCAGTATGGCATAGCGAACCCTAAACGTGGGTTCCATGCGGTCGGAGCACTGCGTTCATGTTGCGGCCCGCCACTGACTCAACTGACGGCGGCTTCACCCGCGAGTTCCTCGACGATAATTTGTGAGATACGGGTATATATCCCGCTCTGTATGATGTCCGTGCGGAGCAGCTTGGAGAATTCTTCGATGTTCTTCTCGATGTCAGCCAGGGCACGCTGCAGCGCTACAACATCAAGACCAACCATGTCCATGGCTCTCTGACACGTATCCACGACGGCATCCTTGTCCGGGCTCTCGCACAGGAGCTTGGCAACCCTGCTGGCTCCGCTGAGGATCCGCGCGAGCGTACCGGCGGCCTCGTCAACCTCATCGCCAATGTTCGGCGCGTGATGGTGTCGGACCGCTTCTACAACGGCCGGTGGCAACATCCATTTGTCCAGTACCAGGGCAGACACATCGGCGTGCGTCAGATCAAATGTCTCACGCTCCTGTTCAGAGAAGTCATCGGCGCACATCGGCGAGTAGTGGGCCGCGATGGGGGCGTACTGTTCTGACATCGCCTCGTTCATCACGACCACACCCACATCGGCCAGCAGACCGCCGAGAAAGGCTTCTTCCCGGTATTTTGGAGCAACATGGTCCGCAAACTTGGCGGCGAGAACGGCGGTGCCCAGCGAACGCCGCCAGTAATAACTCAGACTGAAGTCATTCGTGTTCTTCCCGGTTTTGCCGACCCCCTCGGTCAGGTATCGTCCGAGCACAAGAGACCGAACACGTTTCATTCCCAGAAGGGTTACGGCCTGCTGGAGCGACGCCACCGTGCGGGTCACACCAAACAACGGCGAATTGGTCAGCCTCAGCAACTCGGATGATATCCCCGGGTCCGTATTGAGCACAGCCACCAGATCATCGACCTTGAAATCCTCTTCACCCGAGATCTCCAGGAAGCGGGTCACGACCTGAGGCATGGTCGGGACTGCGGCGGAACGGACAACCATATCCAGTATTTCTGTGTTCATAGGCCGACTCCTGTAACTTGGGCGATAGGACCGCGAGACTCGAGCATTTGCCCGCATGTCTTCTTGTTACGTATCGACCGGACAGAACACGCATTTTACTTTCGTGCCGGGTATCAGCACCCAAAATGTTGTTCAGAGTCGCCACACCCGTGCCGATAAAAACTACGGCATTCGTCAGGGTGCAGGAATCCGGTCATCCAACAGTATGGTGCCCTCCTGGCCATCCGCGACGGTTGCCGTGTCGTTGGGCAAGCACCGCCGGACAGGACAGGCATCGTGTGGACCGAGTCGATGAACGCCAGTCTTACTTTCGATAATAAGCATCAGGCGAACCCCATCTACCTTGACCAGGACCTGGTCCTTGTCGGGAGCGGTTCCAATGCCGACGTCGTGGTCGAGGATTCGAACCTCTCCCTACTGCACTGCGCAATCGTCCACACTTGCGATGGGTGGAAGGTCGTCGACCTCTACTCGCGTCAAGGCACACGGGTGAATGACCGGTCCGTCACCGATCACATCCTCCAGCCCGGAGATCGGATCAGGCTTGGGAAAATATCAGCAACCTTCGAGATGACCGAGGACGAGCCTCCCATGGTGGAGGGCGAAGTCAAGCTGGATGATGGATGCGGAGAGTGGAAGCCGTTGGAGTCCGGCTCGGCGTTGATTGGGTCGTGGGGGGGGTGCGATATCGTTGCCGATGGTGCCGATCCTGTGCACGTGATTGTGGTCCACTCACAGCGTGGCGCGAGGGTCCGTGCGGTTGGTGAAACAGGCGTCGTGATCATCAACGGCAGGAAAACCAGTGGATGTGCTCTTCAAGACGGGGACGTCTTGAAGGTCGGTAAGGAACAATTCACCGTTCGAGCCCCGCACCTGCTCCGGAGATCAAACTTTGAACCCGTGAGAGGTGTTCGCGCAGACAGCCCAGGGCCAAAATCCGACGCCATTATCGAGGAGTCGAATCGCATCGTTCAACTTCTCAAACCGATTGGACAAGTTCCCGACGAGATCAGGCAGCTTCGCGAAGATTTCGGTCAGCAGATTCGGTCCTTGACTGAGGGCGTGCAGTCGATCACCGAAGCCGTTGAGGACAGAGACAGGAAGGTAAACGATTTCGCAAAAGAGCACACATCGCTGATTCAATCATTCGGATGTAATCTCACAAAACACGGGGATCAAATAAGGGAGCTTATGGATCGCCTCGGGGGCGTCGTCGACGCTGCAGAGTCATCAAAAGATGCCACGGAGTCCGCGGTCGGCAAACTCGGCCAAGCGAGAGAGTGGCTCGCGACAGAACTCGATAGCCGGGACAGGGCATTACAGAAGGTCTGGGTGGGCCTTGTTCAGATCCGTAAGACACTCGCCGCACCGTCGCCGGATTCCTCCATCGTTGGGGTTGACAGCGAACTTCGCGAGCAGATTGCGACGCTGAGCGCGCAACTCGCGGAGGCGCGGGCGCAGCTTCCTCAACAACTGGCGGATGCAATCCAGGGACTGGCTCGGGAAGATCCGCACGCATTGGCTGAATTAGCCAGGCAACGCGCAGCTCTGACTGGGCAGGAGCAAAGGCTGGTCGAAGAGCGTAAGGCGCTTTCAGAAGCAATGAGGGCAATCTCATCCCGGGACCAGGAGGCGCTGCGCGAAAGAATGGCTGCCGAGCAACGGCGAGAACAACGTGAAGCCGATCTTGATCAGAAGATGCGCCTCCTGACTCAACGAGAAGAAAAGTTCGAGCTCTCCCAACAAGAGGCCGAGAAGGAATATCGTCGGCGCAAAAGATACCTGGAGGAACGGCGTCAGAAGTTGCAAACGCTGAACATTGAGGTGGAAATACGCGAGGCCCATATAAAAGACCAGGCATCGAAGCTCATCCGCATGTGTCAGAGGGTTGCTCGGCTGGATGGTACTCAGGAAGGGATTGACGCCACGAAACAGCTCACCGCACTTGCCAAGAATATCGCAGGCAAGATCGAGCAACCAAGACACATCATCGATTCAGCCGTCGAGAGCGTCGCGACGGATCGACTCCTTTATTGGCCGCCGTCATATGAAGGCTCAGAATCATTCTCGTCGCCCGCGGTCGACTCAAGTCCCAATAGTTCCCTGAACAACCGATCATAATCAACCCGGGCGACTTCATCGGCGCCGATCGGGCTCCGGGGAGTCTTCGGCCCCTTCGGAAGGGAGGGTGCCACACGGTCGTCAGTCATCTCGGGGTATGCCCTTTTCAGATTCTTGAGCGCAGCACGAACCCCCGCCCGGAAGATAACACGGCCAATTTTGCGAACCAGTGTCTTGGCCTCATCCACTTGACCTTGCCGGATGCTCGCGTGGACCAGCAAGGCGAAGAATGTAATCTCCAGCTTCTCGGTCGTGGAAAGTTTCAGAGAATGGGTGCCAATGCCCCAATCTTTTTTGAGACACTCGTCGGTGAGACCGCTTTCGACATTCTCCAGGTAGACTTCGAGAACGACGCCTTTATCGTCGCGGACCAACGCGGCAAGACGATCCCCAACATCCGCTTCGCTTCGCATCGCAACCACGAGGTTATCGGGCAATGGATCGGTCGGAAGGCCTCGAATCCAGATGAACTCAATCTCGGAGTGCGACAGAACCACATCGGGAACGACCTCCACGATCGCTTCGATGACATGCTCGTCGACAAAGCAGGTTTCGGAAAATGTAGAATCGTCCACGACAGGTAACCACATGCGTAATACTCCGTATGAATATATCGGCACAGGCAACACTGTACATTGGCCGCTTTGTGCAAGCGGTCCTTGCTGCTCGGCCTGACCGATAAAAGGATAACATGCCTGCATCGGATCTCTATCCCAATGTTGCATAAATCTGGCCGATTTTCGTCAGGCTGCCGGGCGTAGGCGGTCGAGTATGCCGAGTAGTTTCTCTTTCACTACGGTGGCGCCGCTGATGGTCAAGGTGAGTTTGCCGTTGGGGCGCGTCAATCGTCCGGCCCGTTGCAACAATGTCTTGCGTACTGTGTCGACCCGTTCGAATGCCCATAGCGCGGCGCGGTTGTCCGTCGTGCCCCGGGATCGCGCCTCGGTCTGCATCTGCAATTCGCGAACCAGATTGTGCGCGAACAGCCCGGCGAGCAGGTACATCTGATTGCCCAGACGTCGTCGCACGGGCACATGCCCCATCGCACAGTGTGTCTTCAGTTCGCCGAAGATCCCCTCCTGGGCGCCGCGACCTTCGTGAAAGCGCAAGATCGTGCCGACGCCGACGCGCTTGTTGGTTATGACCACCTTGTGCTCGTACCCGAATTCATACGGCACGAACAGGTCTAACTGCACCGGCCCCTTCTGTTGCCGCTTCGCCCGGGTGCGGATGAACAGGAACCGATGCGCCTGATCCCAGCACTTCGGCTTCCAGGACTGCTCGAAGAACGAACGATCCGCGTCAAACCTCCGCCATCGCCGGCGGGACTCGATCATCCCCTTCAACTCCACGAATCGCTCGAACGGCACCGAGAGGGTGAACTCCACACGATGAGCTTGCAGCATCGTCACCAACTCGTCACTGAA
>CAYXGR010000012.1:2828-22460 GCA_964464525.1 uncultured Planctomycetaceae bacterium | reverse complement strand
ATTCTGAGAGGGTGGGCAATGACCGCTCCCTTACGGTCGCGGCTCTGATAGAAGCATCTCTTCGGGGCGATTGGCGTGGTATCCAGCCGGTTCGTGGGCGATCCGAAACCGGGAAGTTATTTAATTTGCATTCCTTAGCATATTGGTGGGCGATGCCCACCCTACGGGACTGCATTCCTTATGAACACCTTGTTTGCTACTGCTCCGCCAGCTCTGACAGCGACCATTGCCCCAGTCTCCGCCCTGATTCACTGCAATCGTGATTGCGGAAAAGTCTATGCAGGCAAGCTCGGACAGGTTTCTCGGTGGTTCGACCGTTCCTGGATCTGTCCCCCAAAATTGGGAGAAGTGCCTAATTTCACAACCTCCGTACTTCCCTAATTTCTGGCATCTCGCTTCTATCCACTGGACCCCACCCAGGATATGGTTGTTCTGAAATCCAGACAAGGGGTGATAACACACAGTATAACCGAAGCCGCCACGTCATTTCAAAACACTCGTTCGAGATAAGAGGGTCTGCTATCACTACGGCGCCGGATACCACGATCGGATCTCGCAAACTACTGTTTCGAAATTAATTACGCCAACACAATCAACTGCATTGATCTGTGAGAAAGCACCGCAATCGGCTGCTCGAACTGAGTCCATTCGGGGCGGATGGGTGGTCCGGCTTCTTTAAGCCTGTGATCTCGATTCGGATGTGGGATAGGGCAGGTCGAACGGGAATGCGAATCATCACTACTATTCCAGCCCGCCGCCCATCCTGCAACCGCCCCCGCAAGCCCCGCCATCCCGCATCAGCCCGGATGCGAAAACAGCAGTACCGCATCCTGCACGATGATACCGCCCTCGATCCGGCGCCGGCCGCGACGGAAGTAGGCCTCCAGCGTACAACTCGTGAACGTGCGGTTCGTCCCTTCAGTCACGTCGCCGATCGTCTTGTTGGTGATCTTCAACTCGACATCCATCTCGATCGTGTTCATCGCCGTGTGCGTCGCCGCCCGGACTTGGCCGCGCCAGAAGATCGACCGTCGACCGATGGCAAACTTCTTGTTGTAAACCCCGCTGTTGCCGTGATAGCCGATGTCGATCGAGTCCACGCCGATCGGCCCGGCCTCCAGGTCCATCACGCTGTCGGAACCCAGCAGCAGAACACCGCCGAACATCAACACCGGGCCGGGCACGACAATCGGCCAGACGCGATAGAGCGATTCGTAGATCGCGACGCGATCGTCGGCCTCGATGAACTTCTCGTGAAGATTCAGAAGCCGGAAGCCGGTGATCGGCTCAAAGTTGTCCAACTCGGTGCGAACGGCGTCCATCAGCGCGAATGCGCCGATCGTGAGACTGTCGCCGTTCCGAGGATCGGACCCGGCCCGCAACGACTGTGCGCCAATGAGCACGGCGAACTTCGCGCCGCGAACCGTATCGCGCACCTCCGGCGCTGTCGGGTCTTCGGTGAAGCCGACCCGCGCGGCGGGCATGCGTTCGCGGCGAAGGGCATCGAGATTCAATCGCCGGTTTCCGCCGGACACCCCGCGCACGGATTCAAACGCCGGCGTGCCCTGGATCATCGCCAGAGCAAGCCGATCGACAATCACCGTTTCCAGATCACCTAAACGAGACATGGGTCTTCCTCGGAGCGTGCTTGAAGCGTGTCCATTTGTTCAGAGCCGCGACCGTGAGGGAGCGGTTTTCGCGGTCGATCGCGGACCGCTCCCTCACGGTCGCGGCTCTGATCGCATAATCGCCTTCTCGCACACCCTCTCTGGTCGTTCGTCCTCCAGCCCAGGAGGGGGTGGGACGCCCGGTCGAGCACTGTCAAGGAATGGTCCCTCGGATCATCCCTTGACAGTGGCCCCCTGGTTTTCTCCATTCGCTATTCGCAATTCAAATGTCTTCCAGACTCTCCCGCGTCATCGACCGTTTCGGTCCCTTGGCGCGGCCGATTGTTCCCAGTGCAGGGTTGTCGATTGCGGCCAGTGCCGTCGGAAGTTGCACGTCGCCCGATGCCGCCCGTAGAAACCAGGCGACGGCCTCCTCACGCCGGCGAACGACGTCGGCCGGAACCGGCGGCCGGCGGCCGTGCAGGCGGTACGCGGCCAGATCCAGGATAAATATCTTGAGCACCGCCTCGAGATCCGGCTCGGAAGACACATCGATCGGGACGGCGTATCGCGTGGCCAGATAGCTGTCGGCCTCACCCTCGGCCCCGAGCCGGGAGGCATCCACCCTCGTGACATCCACCGAGCCGGCCCCCGTGTCGTCCGTTAATTCGACGAGGGTGGTAGTCCCGACCCACTGTTCAATGTCGACATTCGTGATGTAGGCCATGGTCGTGTAGTCCTTTCAGGAACATCCTCGCCCAGTCAGAGCCGCAGATAATCAGAGCCGCGACCGTAAGGGAGCGGTTTTCGTAGTCGAACACCGGGTGCCATGCTTACACGACCCGGCTTTTTGGGTCGGGTAAGCATGCTGATCACCTTACGTGGCACCGGTTTTCAGCAGGTGCGAACACAGGTTACGAACCTGTGCCACAGTCTATGGGTCGATGTTTACACAAAGTCTGTCCGCATCGCGTACTGCCAGTAGCCATAGGCCATGCGATAACGGGCACGCACGCCGAAGAGAAACTTCTCCCGGCGAAACCCTTCGTCGGAATCCTCCGTCTGTGCGTTGAACTCGATGGGTTCGCGATCCTGAAAGATGAACGGCCGCACAACACCGTCTGTCTTGGCCAGATACCACTTCGACGCGTCCGTCAGCCACGGCATCGATATCACGTGGGCGATGCCCTTCAAGACGTTGGTATCATTTCCGATCACTGTTGCGTTGATCGCCTCCGACGCGGTAAAGAGCATGGTCGGCGGCACGACGCAGGCCAGGCCCGTCGCGGAAACGAGCATCGGCTCGCCTTGATCGTCGTTGAGGGCGAGCATCGCGGCGATCGCGTCCTTCAGCGCGGTCTTGAATTCCTCGGACGACGGCGCGATCGGATCGACCGCCCCGGACGTCAACAGATTGCTCTGCGATCCCGAGTCGCCCGACACATGCGCCGAGTTGAAGAAGCTCACACCGTCGTAGCTGTTGTTGCCGGCCGTTTCCCCGTCGATCAGCAGTTGCGAAATCAAAAAATCCTTGTGCGTCGCCGCGCGTTGGGCGAGTTCGGAAATACGCAGTCGTATCTGGCCGGTCTGATCGTCGCTGATCTCATCCCGGTCCACCTCGATCGTCGCCTCGTATTTCAGGTTTTCAACGGAGTAGCTTTCCGTCCGCATCCCCTGCGCCAGCCGGCCGGTGCCCCACTCGCGCACCCGAGGCACCGTCCCCAGCCATCGATAGGTCTCTCGATCGGACGTCGAGACGATCCTCGTCGAAAGATCGCGAAAATGCGTTTGTGTCGCATCCAGGCGATTGAAAAATTCGCTTCGCAGTCCCTTGGTTAACAATCCCGTGTTGATGACAGCCATGACAATTTCTCCTTAGTTTGAGCGCCCCCCGGGGGTTCGCGCCGTGGAATCGGTTTTCTACCGATGTCAACTCAATACTCGTATCTAAAATCACGGCAACTCGATGTATCGGATCGACAACAAGCCGCCGTCGCCCGCCGTGGTCGTCGCTTGCCCCACCTTCGCCCACAGATTGGCACCCGCGGCGATATCGCGATTGAGCAGGATGAGCGAAGTCGGCGTATTCGACGCCAGCGTCGCCAGGTTGAACGCATTGACCAATTCGTCGGGATCAGCCACGGTTGTCCCAACGTCGAGATTTCCCAGGTCCGGAACCGTCAAGAAGGAAACCTCGGCGCTGATGACTCGGATCGCCCGCTGCGGAATGAGAACCGGGTGCGTGATAGCCCCGGTCGTCAGACTCGTCAGTGGTACCTGTACGGCGTGTTCGACCTGCTGCGATCCGACGGGCAGAATCCGAACCACACTTTGATTGGATCCGATCACCGACATGATCACGCCGATATAGCTCGCGCCCGCGAACGGCCCGAGGATCGCCACCTCGTCGTCAAGCGCATGAACCGATATACCGACCAGCGGCTGTATCGCCCCGCCGGTCTCCAACACAAAGTCCCCCTGTGTATACAATCGGATCGAGAGATCGCCCCCGACTCCGACGCTGTTGTTCGCCTCCTCGTAGGCGATGCCGGCGAACTGATCGCCGCTCTGAAGGTTGCGAACGTGGCCGGTGGTGCGGTCGATCCCGACAAAGGCCCCCTTCCAGACATGTTCCGAGGCCGCGACCGGGAAGCTTCGAAGCTCCTGATCCACATACCGATTCAATTCACGATTCACCGTCAGTGCCATGGTTCACTCCTTGTGTCTGCGGATCGGCGGACGGGCAATGCCGGCCGATCCAGGATTCATTCGGGGTTCAATTCAACAGGCGGATCGCGTGAACCCGCCTCCGGACGCCTCGCTACCGCGTAAGGCGTTTGCTACATAGGCCTCTTCCGTACAAATTGTTTCCAGAAATGCCTTGTTTGTGTGCCATTCGGCGCGTGCTGCGGATTCGATCGAGCGAAGATTGAGTGATTGTCCACCTTGCGGATCGTCCGGCGGAGTGCTCCGCCCCAGCGCCACAACCCGAGGCGCCGAGGCGAACCACTCATCAAACTCCGACGGATCGCGCAGGGCCAAGGTCAACGCCCATTCCCGCTGAGCGGGCGTCAACTTACCCTCCGCTGTTGCTTCCGATACACGATCCGCTGCAATTCGCATCGCCGCGTCGTTCTTCAAAGTGCGGATGCACGTCAGCGCGGCAGCCAGAACCGTGGCCGCATCCGACATCTCGTCCATCGCGAGGGTTTTTCGAAGGG
Source organism: uncultured Planctomycetaceae bacterium (assembly GCA_964464525.1). GTDB lineage: Bacteria > Planctomycetota > Phycisphaerae > UBA1845 > UTPLA1 > CAYXGR01. Next base: position 17,632 of record CAYXGR010000012.1, on the reverse strand, counting down.
CCGTCAGTTCAATCTGCTCATCGGCATCGATGTTCGGTTTCAGCGCGTCAGCCGACGAGCGCTGATTGACAACCGGCTTCATGCCAACGATCGCCGGCTTGTTGGTCAACGCCACGGAATGAAGCCCCACCAATCGCCGATCGGACCGACGAACCAGCGCCACCGGCGACAGGTATCGATAGTGTCTGTTTGCCAATCGCTCACGCGCTGCATCGGTCCAGGTAACTTCCGCCCACAGACCGGCATCACACGCCGCCGTCTGATCGCTACACGGCATCGCCTCGGGCGCCACTTGTTTCAGCGACTTGATCCATCCGGCCGCCGGGGCCAGACCGGTAGGCGAACTGTAGGATCCGCCGAGCGATTGATGTTCGTAGTCGATAGGCAAATCGGTTCCGTGTTCCTCGAACTCGGCCACCGTCTCGGTCAGGGCCTCGGCATCGGCCAGGAAAGTACCGGCGGCACTGCGGACCTCACCCCAGGGGACGACCAGAATCCGATCCGGAACGTGAGCCTGACTCGCCGGTGTGGATTCCGAATCCCCCGCCCTGACCAGTGCCGAGGCCTCCAGCACGATCTGATCCAACTGCGTGTCTTTGTTGTGTTCATTCATGTCGTTCTCCGTGTTTAGAATGACTTGGCGTGCGTCCTGAAAGTTCTGTGACACCGGTTTCGAACCAGTGCGTATCACAGGGCCCCAATCTGCGAGATGGGTTTTAGGATGCACTCTTACCAGGGTTCACCGGGCAAACTCTCAGGGATCGTTTCCCCCTTTTGCCCGTTTACCCAGTAAGCTTGATCACCGTTCCTTTGAGGAAGATTCGCCCTCAATAAGGCCATCAATGCCCCCCAGCACCGTCTCACCCGCCTGAGCCTCGGGAATCCCCAGTGTCGCGTGTACCCAATGGGCGGGCACACGGGCACCCAGCCGATTGACGGCGGTATCCAATATGCCGGCCAGTTCCCTGGGTTCGAAAATCCGATCGAGGATCCGGCGAAAGAAGGGAACAGGTGCATCGGGGCCGAATTGGAATCGCGTCAACGCGGAGAGGAGATCACGACGAATCGTGTGGGCCTCCTTACGAATGTCGTCGTCACGCAAATCGCGGCGAACCCGATCATGGACCACCGCCGCTCCCGCACTGGCCCGGCTGCGAATCGTATCAGTCGTAAGCGTCTGGCCGAGCCACGCCTTGCTCATTTCACGGTCGAAATAAAAGCACATGTTCTCGTAGAGATTCGTCTCGCCCGGCAGCCGAGACTGTTTGAGTTCGATCTCCACCGCCTTGGAAAAAATACCCGTGGCATCGGCGCCCAACTGTGTCAGCATGTCGAGCAGTTCACGTTTCTCCTGTGGCGTCGCGTTGGGTTCATAGCGAGCGATGCGGACCGGCATCCCGAACACCTCCGCGAAGATGAGCCAGTCTTTGATGGCGAAGTGCTTGGCCAGGTAGGCCAGAGAAGTCACACGAGAGAGACCGCCGCGGTTCGGATGTCCGCTGACGGCATGGGGCGTGTGGATAACGAACTTGTTCGGCGGCAACACGATCCCATCGAACTTGGACGCATCCGTGAGAATTCGGATCTCCCCCGCGTCATCCACCACCAGACGTTCAAAATCGATGGGCACGATTTCGGCCAGATGCAGGCTCGACGCATTGGCTTCCCAGACAAGTTCCGCGACCGCGATGTTTCTACCCAGCGCCAAAGCAAGATGGATCAGCATTTCCTCGAAGCCGCATAGATTGCGAAGCACGCCGTCACAGAAGCGCGCAGCCGCGTCGGCCGCGTGGTGATCCTGATTCACGCCTCGCGCGGCCCCCCAGCCCGGCATCTCCGCGGCCGATACGATTTCCCACGGCAATCCCGTCACGGCCAGTCGGCGGGTATTGGCCACGCTGAATAGATGCCCGTCCTTTTCCTCCATCTGTTCAAACAGGGCCATTTGCGAGGACAGGGATCCCGCGTCTGCCTCGCGAAAAATCGAGGACAGACTCTTCGGCGTCAGGCCGTCGGCGGGATATTCGCGCCACAGATCCTCCTTCTTCCGGCCGACCAGCATCCCCGGTCGCGGAGGTCGATCCGGGACTCCCCGCACAGCATTGACAAAGCGATTCAACAGTTTCATCACGGTTCCTCCTTTTTTTGGATTCATGGGAATCAAGCGAACCTGATTCTTTTTCTTTTTTCGCCATTCGCCATTCGCCATTCGCTATTCATCCTGCTCCTCACACCGCCCCGTCTCGCGCAAACCGCATCCGATGGCCCGTCATGCCTTCCGCCCTGCCGGTTGTCGTCGCGGCCGCGTGCAGACCCAACGCGGCCGCCCAGAACCGATCGGCATGACCCCCGCTCGAGCGATCGGCGTCGAACCGAACATGACCCCCGGCCGTCACCAACCGACTCATGGAGTGCCAGTCGTTCACGATCGCTTCATCCGTGGGAATACGCAGCAAACCTCGCTCCGCGAACGCTTTCACCCCTCCGGCCAGTTGACTTTTTAGACTTGAAGAGAAATTGATCGACTCGAAGCGGTGCGATCCAAATTGCTTCGTGAGAAGCTCCCCCATATGCATACCCATGCCAGTCGCGTCGAGGCACATCCGTCGAACGCCCCGCTGATTGAGAATCCGGGCAAGCATGGCCTCCTGTTCTGGAAGCGGCGTATCCTGTAGAACAAGCACACCCTGCGTCGTAAACACATCCTCGACCGAGGATCCCTCCCGAATACCCTCACGCTTCCAAATCCAGATCGCCGTGATGTCGCGATGTCGGCCGAGATCCACACCCACGCAGATGTCCGCATCCGGTCGGCGAAGCCGTTCCCACGCCACATCCGTACTCAGACGTTCGTCTTGGCACGATCGGATCAACTCATAAGGCATGAAGCTCGTCGCCTCATCGAGAAATTCGCAGCAGAATTCCTCACGCCACAACTGATCATCGCCAATGGAGGATCGCATCAACGGAACATCCGATTCCAGCCCATGGGCCGCCGCTTCCTCAAGCGTGACGATCCCGCTTCTGAATTGTGGATAGGATCTCAATTGGAAAAACATGTTCTTCTGACCGTGCGGCGTCGAGGCAATATCAAGCTCACCATCACCGCGAAGAATCGTGGGGAATAGCGCCGCCCAAATGGCCTTGTCGTCTCGATGCATCGCGAATTCGTCGAGAAAAACGTCGCCGCTATACCCCCGTGCGGTCATGGGATTCGCCGGCAGGGCGATGATGCGACACCGGCCCGGTAACCGCGCCTCGAGCTTCCCGATGATGATATTCCTGAAATCAACGAAACCGATCTCATCAAATATGAGTTCCATCCTTTCGCAGTGCTGCTTCACTTTGTCCATCACCTCGCGACTCTGCCGCTCACCCGCCGACAGAATGATCTGATTACGTCGACGAACGATCCCCCGTATCACCCGCCGCAGGCTGAGCGCAAAGCTCTTCCCCGTCTGCCGTGCCCAGCAATTCCAGGTGAATCGTGCGGGACTGAAGACAATCGCTTTTTGGTAGGGATACAAATCCATCTTCGACACCATGGCATGAAGGGCCGCGTATCGAGCCTCCTCGGCGCTCAGTCTGATTCCCTTTGATCTCATCCACGATCCTCATTTCCCACACGCAGGGCCCTCCCCCATGAATCACCCTCCAGTCTTGCTCCCCGTTCCTTCTGAGCGTGATAGGTGCATAGGGACACCCAACGGGGCGAATCAGCGTAATGAGACACGGACTTCCAGTCCGTGCGGCCTGTGCCGACGACCAAGGGTGGCACTGTCAAGGCACGATCCCCAAGGATTGTGCCTTGGCAGTGGCGAGTCGGCTCATACCCATCCCCGTTGTGATGTGGATCAAGTATGCACTTTCATCGCTGTTTCTCGCCGATGGCACCCACCCAATGGTTCGTTTACACTCACCCTTAGGCTCACACAATGAACCAGGCATTCATCAAGTCATTCGTCGTGATCATCGTGTGCATGGAATCCACGGCTGAACGCGTGTGGGCAGACGCGCTCTACATCACCCAACCCGGCCAGCTCATCAAACTCCAGGATATCAATACAGACGGCGACTTCTTCGACTTTTCGGAGATATCCGTCTATACAGATGGACTACCGATGCCGCTCGGCCGCATCACCGCCCACACCTCCCGCCTGTTCGTCGCCGATCCAATCAGCGCAACAGTGCGCGTCATCGACGATCTCAACGGCGACGGCGATGCCCTCGACTTCGCCGAGTCGGCGCTCTTCGGACAACTCCCAGAGTCCATACCGCCCGCTATGCTTACCGGTCTCGCGGCCCGCGCCGATGGTGCCCTGTATGCCACCGATGCCGCATTGGGAATCCTGTATGTACTGCAAGATGTGAACGCCGATGGCGACGCGCTGGACTTCGGCGAAACAATCGAAGTCGCCAACGGTCTGCTTTCACCCACTGCTGTCGCCGTCCGACCCGATGGCATCCTGCTGATCACGCAACCCTCGCCGGTCGTGCCCGTGCGCATTCTTGAAGATCGAAACGCCGACAACGACTTTCTCGATTTCGCGGAAAACCTGAGCTACGCGGAAAATATCCCCCCCGGCGAGGACATCACGGCAACATCCGAAACAATTGCCTATTTAACGCGACCGGTCATGGGCGAAGTGATCGCACTACGAGATTTGACGGGCGATGATGATGTGCTGGACTTCGGGGAGATCGTAATCCACGCAACCGGGCTGAATTCGCCACATGTCTTGACCGGCGATGGATCCGGCGGACTATACGTCGCAACCGGCGATGCGATGGGTACGATGGTTCACGTGCGCGATCTCAACGGAGACGGCGATGCCCTGGATTTCGGAGAAGTCATCAACGTCGCCGAAGGTGTGAGTCAACCCACGGGAATTGTTTTCGTTCCCGCCGCAACAATCGGTTGCATTCAGGGCGACATCAACAACGATGCAATTGTCAGTATCGAAGACATGGCCCCGTTCGTCAGCATCCTCGTTGGAACAAGCAGCCCACCCGATACCTGCCCGGCCGACATGAACATGGACGGCCAGATCAATGGAAACGACATTCAACCGTTTATCAATGTATTAACGGCGAACCCCTGACGCCACGTGCGACCAGTGATCCGGTCGGGTGGCATGCCCAAGCCTTCAAGCGCGGGCATGGCGTACCGGATCCCTGATTGTGTGCCACTGTTTCAAGTAGGGCGATTGGGGTGCCACCGGCAAGCTCTACTTGCCGGTGCTCGGAAACTGCTGAACCGAGACTCCCTTCTTGGTCCCCACTGTGCGGTAACCGTCTTCAAAAAACTGGCTACTGGTTTCTGAAAACTACAAAGTCCCGTCCGCCTTCTTCGGAAGTTCCGGCTTCTCCACCAGCAGCGGCTTCTCCGACGAAAGTGCATCCAGAAAATTTAACAGATCGTCGAACTCAGAATCGCTCAGTTGAAACCTCTTGAGCCGTTTATCTTTGTTGACGTGCTTCCCGCCGCCACGCGTATAAAACTCGACGACATCTTCCAGTGTCTCGAATGCCCCGTTGTGCATATACGGAGCCGTCCAGCGAAGTTCTCGCAACGATGGCGTCTTGAACTTCCCCCGATCCGACGATTTCTTCGTAATAAATTCGAGACCGTAGTCGGAATCGACCTTATGAGGATCGGGATACCCATTGACCTTCGCGAAAAAGTGCCGCGTCGAGATGCGATCCGTCTCGGTTTTCAACGGCTCGATCTCCGGGGTGCCGGTCGCATGAAAACTCTGATCCGTCAATAGGGGACCAAAGTGACAGGCGATGCAGTTCGCCTTCCCCGAAAAAAGCGCCAGCCCCCGCTTCTGAGATTCCGTCAGCGCCTTTTTGTCGCCCTGAAGATATCGATCCAACGGACCCGGCTTCGATACGATCGTCCGTTCAAACGCGGAAATCGCCTTCGCCAGGTTCCCCGTCGTCACATCGCTGTTAAACACCTTCTTAAACGCCTGTACATAGTATGGGATCCCACTCAGCTTCTCCGTCAAGTGGGCGAAGTTCTGGTTCATCTCGATCGGCGCCTCGATCGGACCGGGGCATTGCACCTCCAGGCTCCCGGCCCGACCGTCCCAGAAAAGCTGCTTCAAATATGCAGCATTCAAAATGGTCGGCACATGCCGCCAGTGCTTGGTACCCGGATACGCGTCCGACATCTGCAATCCGTTGGACCAGCCCTTCTCCGGCACATGGCATTTCGCACAGGCGATGCTGCTATCTCCGGATAGACGAGAATCGAAATAGAGCATCCTGCCCAGTTCGATCTTTTCAGGTGTCTGAGGGTTGTCCGCGGGAACCACCACGGGCGGCAACGGCTCGAGACGCGGTTTGTCTTCCGGCGCCGCGACGGCCACAGTCGATCCCACGATCATCAAAACCGCCGTAATAGCTATAGACATCTTTCTGAACATCTTCCACTCCTTCAATAATGGCATGAGCCGAAGTCTCCATGCGTCAGGCTCCACCAGAGTCGCGCCCGTAAGGAAGCGGTCATCGTTCGACTGCTAATAAACCGCCCTCATGGAGCGCCAAACGCACCAGAATCATTTTGACGTTTTGACGTTTTGACGTTTCTCCCCGTTCGACTTCTCGAACAGTTCCACGGGCACCCTCACCGTCTCACCCGCCTTCACTTCCACCGAAAAGTATTGAATCCCGAGATGTTCCTGCCAGACCGCCAGCTCATATTTCCCGGCCGGGATAGCTTCCAGTCGAAACGCGCCGTCCAAACCAGTGACCTGATAATAAGGATGCCGAAACACCCACAACCAGCCCTGCATCCAGTCGTGAACATTACATCGCAGGCTGATAAGCCCGGGCTTCTTGAACTGCCGAGTCGCACGCATTTCTTTCTGCGGCTGCAAAATATTGAACAACGTATAAATCCGCTGCGTCGCGTTGATATTGTGAGCCACGGCGTCGCTGTTGAGAACCTCCACATCTTCCTTGATCCGAACCGCCTGCACATGCGGATCGAAGGTACACTGCTTCTGATTGATCACCGGTGGCTTCTTCCGAGGCTCAAAATCCCGCCCCTGTTTAATATCCGCCAGATATACAACCGCCCCGGCCACACGCCCCTTCTCATCCACCCGAATCAGCGGAACGGCCGTCTGTCGTTTCCCGCAGACAGCGTGATCCTTGACGATCTCTATCTTCCGATCATCGGGCCGATTGCCTTTGAATGAAACCGTCCCGATAAGGGTTCCACCGTTATCGACCTTGATAGCTTTGTATGCGGGCATCCGACGCCGACGAGCACGCCGCCGAGAAGAAGACGCGGGTTGCTCAACATAGTTAATCGTAATCGATGGCACATACTGGGAAGTCGCGCGGTCCTGAACCACATCCGGGTTCAATACGACACACCCATCCACGCCGGGAATTCCAGAAGCGGTTTGATTGGAGTCGAACCCAATCGCACACAGCGCGATGAAGGTGAAACGAATAGTGTTTTGTAGCATGGATAATGTCTCGCCTGAATGTTTTCCGTTCAGCTTCACCGGTCGCAGAATCCCGGCAGGATCGATCGGAGTATAGCTTCAGCCATTCGAACCTGCCACGACTCGCGTTCCATCTTGACAGTCCCCGACCGGCATCCTAGATTGCCACACAATTGCGGCACAGTCGCGGCGGGATTCTGTCTTCCCGATATACGGTAAATTGTTGACACTTCCCATCCAAACTCTGGATGGTGCGGCGCGTGCGGCAACCCGCGCACAAGAACGAGGTCAAACCATGTCCAATCTTTCCAAACTCATGGCCGAAGCCATTGGGACGTTTGCACTCTGTTTCATCGGAGCCGGGGCCATCTGCATGGCGACCATGAAGGGGTTCGCGCCGGGCGTCGACCTGCTCGCCATCGCCATCGCCCACGGTCTGATCCTCTCCATCGCCGTCTCCGCCACGATGAACATCTCCGGCGGACACGTCAACCCGGCCGTCACGGTCAGCATGTTGGTGACCGGTCGGATCAAACCCGCCGACGCGATTCAATACATCCTCGCCCAACTCCTCGGCGGCATCGTCGCCGGTCTGCTGGTGCTCACGATCTTCGGAGACATCAACATCGTCCAGACGGACACCGCCTTCAGCGTCGTCGAAAAATGCGGCCTCGGCACCCCCGCCTACGATCCGGCCTCCCTTTCGATGGGCAAGGCCATCCTCATCGAGGCCGCCCTCACCTTCCTCCTCGTCTTCGCCGTCTTCGGCACCGCCGTCGACCCCCGCGCCCCAAAGATAGGCGGCTTCGGCATCGGCCTGACAATCGCCGCCGACATACTTCTAGGTGGCCCCCTCACCGGCGCCGCCATGAACCCCGCCCGAACATTCGGCCCCGGCATCGTCGCCTTCATCTCCGGCGATCTGCCCGCATTCTTCTCCCAGCAGCTTGTCTATTGGGTTGGTCCAATCGCCGGAGCCATACTCGCCGGCCTGATCTACGACAAGATCATCCTGGCAAAACAACCGTAGCTGCATAACGTGGGGCATCAGACCCACGATCCGAAACCGTGGATGGGTGGCATACCCAAACCCTAAGGATCCAATGGGTGGCACTGTCAAGGAACGATCCCTTTTGGATCGTGCCTTGGCAGTGGCGAGCCAACTCAAACTCTACCGCCAAACTCATCCACCCTGTGATGGATCGCACACGACGCGATGAACATGTCTCGCCCTGACTGTCAGGCACCCTACAACCTCGCGAGACCTGCCAGCCGGCTTGCAGCCACAGCCTCTCCGCATTACAAGTAAATCCTGAAGGCCCAACACGAAAGCTGCTCATCCGGATTTCGACCCCCGGAAATCACCATGAACCTCGACGAACTCCAAACCCTGCTTGCCACGATCAAGACGAATGCGGAAACCGCCGTCAAGCAGGCTCCAACGCTCGACGCCGTCCGAGCCGAGGAGACCCGCATCAACAAAGGCCCTCTCGCCGACGCCCTCAAGTCGATCAAGCAGTTCCCGCCCGATCAGAGAGGCCCCGCCGGCAAGGCGATCAATCAGACCAAAAACGAAGTCAAGCGGATCTTTACCGAGGCCCAAGACCGACTTCGTGATGCCGATGTCGCAGGCGAACGCAGCCGCTCCGCCGGTTTTGATCCAACGCTCCCCCCGCCCATCACCCAGCACGGATCGCTCCATCCCGTCACCATTGTCCAAAGGGAGGTCGAGCGGCTCTTCCGAGGTCTCGGCTTCGCCGTTGTCGGCGGCCCCGAGATGGAGTCGGAATACTACAACTTCGAGGCCCTCAATATCCCGGAGATGCACCCGGCCAGAGATACCCAGGACACCTTCTGGCTGACCAATGGTTGGCTCCTGCGAACCCACACCAGCCCCTGCCAGATTCGCGCGATGAAGCGCTTCGGCCCGCCCATCCGCGTCATCGCCCCCGGTCGCTGCTTCCGCTACGAAGCCATCGACGCCTCCCACGAAAACACCTTCTTCCAGCTCGAAGGCCTGCTCATCGACAAGGACATCTCCATCGCCCACCTGATCGCCTTCATGAAGCTATTACTGACGGAGGTCTTTCATCGGGAGGTGGAGATTCGCCTGCGACCGGGTTTCTTCCCCTTCGTCGAACCCGGCTTCGAGCTCGACATGGCCTGCGCCATCTGCGGCGGAACCGGAACCCTGCCCGACAAGACCGGCTGCGCAACCTGCAAAAAGTCCGGCTGGATCGAGATCCTCCCCTGCGGCATGGTCCACCCCAACGTCCTCCGCCACGGCGACATCGACCCCCACGAATACACCGGCTTCGCCTTCGGCCTCGGCCTCACCCGCCTCGCCATGATGAAATACGGCATCGCCGACATCCGAATCCTGAACAGCGGCGACCTGCGGGGACTTGTGAACCCGGAGCGACTGTCCGGAGCCGTGATTTAATTATCTATGATGTTATTGCGGGCTTCATAGACAACATGAGTCACTTGAGTTGTGGACAACTTAAGTGCTCACCGCATTTCTCTTCAGATCTTCAAGCGAGACATACTCCAGAGCCTTTTCATGAGTGGCGGCCAAGAACACCGGGGCGGCCGCGCCGGCGTCGAGGGCCTCTTTCCATCTTGCCGCGCAGACGCACCAGCGGTCGCCGGGCTTGAGCCCAGCGAACCCGTGCTCAGGGTTGGGGGTCGACAAGTCGTTGCCGGCGGCTTTGCTGAACGCGAGGAATTGGGCCGTGACTTGTGTACAAACGGCATGGACACCGACGTCATCAGGCCCGACGCAGCAGCAACCGTTGCGATAAAAACCGGTGATCGGTTTGGCGGAACATGTCTCAAGCGGTCCACCCAGTACATTCCGTGATACTAAGATGGGTTCTTCAGCCCTGCGAATCATCTGTCACTCCACAAAAGCAACTCCAGAAACTAATATCTGCCAAACCGGCACCTCAGCAAAATCATGATATCGAATTTTCCCAGCCTTGCACACTTCACAAGCACCCTGTTTTAGGGCATGATTCCGTCAGAATCACCAACGCGTCGAGAATCAATCAAAATGATCGTCTCACTCAACTGGCTCAAAGACTTCGTCGACATCCCCGCCGATCTCGATCCGCGCGAACTTTCTCGCCGATTCACCATCACCTCCGCCGAGGTCGATGGCATCGAGCACGTCGAACCCAATTTCTCCGGCCTCCTCGCGGCCCGTGTCGAATCGATCCGAGAGCAACCGGGTGAGGATAAACTCAAAACAGTCATCGTCGACGCCGGAACGAAGTACACCTCCCTCACAACCGCACCGGGCATCGCCGTCGGCGACATCCTCATCTACGCCCCCCCGGGAGCGACACTCGCCGGTCACGCCATCGGCACCACCGATTCAGGCGGTCGCCCCTCCGACGGAATGATCGTCGCCGGTCAGTCGATCGGCCTGATGCAGGTTGGGGCCAATGCGATCTTTCTCCCCCCCTGTTTCGCGCCGGGCAAGCCCATCGACACCGCCCCGTTCGACGACTGGCTCATCGAAATCGACAACAAGTCCATCACCCACCGCCCCGACTGCTGGGGCCACTACGGCATCGCCCGCGAAGTCGCCGCGATACTCAAGACGCCGCTGAAGCCCTATCCCATCACGCCGTTCTCGGAATTGAATAGCGGCCTGCCCGAGATCCCCATCGAAATCGACGACCCCGACCTCTGCCCGCGTTACTCCGGCCTGCTGATGAAGGGGCTCACCACCCAGCCTGCCCCGCTATCGATGCAGGTCCGCCTGTCCCTATGCGGCATGCGACCGATCGACCTGCTCGTCGACCTCACCAACTACATCATGCTCGAACTCGGCCAGCCGATGCACGCCTTCGACGGCGCCGCGATCCCCAACATCCAGGTTGCCGTCGCCAAGCCCGCCGAAAAGTTCACCACCCTCGATGGCATCACCCGCACCATGCCCGCCGGCACCCTGATGATCCAATGCGAACGCAAGTCCGTGGCCATCGCCGGTATCATGGGCGGCGCCGAGACCGAGGTCAGCGATAAGACGGATACCATCCTTCTGGAGTCGGCCAATTTCGACGCCGCCACCATCCGCCGCGCCGCCACCGCCATGGGCCATCGCACCGAGGCCAGTGCCCGCTTCGAAAAGTCCCTCGACCCGGCCAACACACTCCTCGGTATCGCCCGCTTCCACAAACTTGCTGTGGAGCAGATAGACACGCTTCAACTCGCAGGCACCCTCAGCGACTGCCATCCGAAGCCCAAACAGCCGGAGCCGATCACCCTTGACTGCGCCTTCGCCGCTCGATTCATCGGCAAGGCAATCACACCCAAGGAGATCACGGACATCCTGACTAGCCTCGAGTTCAAATGTGAACCCGACGGAGACACCCTCCGCGTCACACCCCCGTCCTATCGAGCTACGAAAGACATCGAGATCGAGGCCGACGTCATCGAGGAGGTATCCCGATTCATCGGCTACGACAACATCGAACCTGCCCTTCCCCGGATTTCCGCCCGGCATTTCGAGGAATCGCCCATCCTGGTTCTCGAAGAAAGGACACTGGATCTGTTGTGCGTCGGCGGAGACTTTGTCGAGACCCACGGCTATATTTGGCACAGCGACGACTGGATGGAGACGATCGGGTTCGATCCCGGCCCCTGTATCACCCTCAAAAACCCCGCCGCCGAGAACTGTGCGCGCCTGCGAAACTCTCTGGTGCCCGGTCTCCTGGCCTTTGCCGAGCGAAATCGCCATCACTTCGACCGATTCCAACTCGCGGAGATCGGCACTGTTTTCGAGACCGACCGCAAGTCCGTCGAGCAGTCCCAGCACCGACGGCTTGGCCTCCTCGTCGCCGAGCAGGGCAAAAAGGCGGATCCACTGGTATGGGATCGAATGCGTCTCACACTTCACGGCTGGGCGCGTCAAATCTTCGAACGATCCATCGAGTATCGCGAGTCAAAGTCGCAGCGACCGTGGGAGGATGCCGATCGCCTCGCCGAAGTCGTAATGAACGGGCAAAGCATCGGTCGGGCAACGATTGTCCCGCTCGCCCTGCGACAAAAAATAGATGAACGCCTCAAATCCTGGTCCTTCGCCGTTGCCGAGCTCGATCTCTCTGCGATGGTCGACTGGCTCGGTCACCACGAAAAGCTGACCACCGTCCCGAGGCACCCCCAGGTCGAACTCGATTTCAGCGTCCTCGCCAACTCAGGCAGCCCCTACACCGAAACCTCGCGGGCACTGGCGGCATTCAAGCATCCCCTGCTTCGCCGCCTGACGTTCCTATATGCCTACGAAGGCGGATCGATCCCCGACGGCAAGCGCAGCCTTACTCTTCGAACCCGAATCGGCCGGGACGACCGAACATTGACGGACGGAGAATTACAAGAATTCCGGGAAGCCTTCAAGGCAATGCTCACCACGCACGATCTGGAGCTGCGGGGCTGATCCATGTCCGCTCGTGCCGATCGCCACACTAAACCCATCTCTCTCACGCCGGTGATCGTCTCGTTGATGATCGTCTCGCTGATCACATCAATCGTTCCGGCACAACCGGGAGACGCGCCCGCACGTCGAGTCCGTGGCATCATCGACACCAACGAAACCTGGTCCGGCCACATCCTCATCACCGACCACTTGAGAATCCTGAACGCTGTCGTCACCGTCCAACCCGGAACCCTCATCGAATTCGTCCACGCCGTTACCGACAGTTACCCGATCCTGTCCGTCGGCTCCGATGGCCGCGAGCGCGGCGAACTCAGGCTCCTGTCGAAACCCGACAACCCAATCGTTATTCGTTCCCGCAAGAACACAAATTCCGGTCGAATCATCTATTACGTCCGCGATCGGTTGGTGTCGCCCCCGAGCGGGTCCACTCCGCCGGATCAACCGCCCCCCGCTCCATTCCTTAAACCCGTCCAGATAGGCTGGCATCACGTGCGGTTCGAAAACCTCGGACCCCCAATGCGAAACCGGGTCGGCAAGTCGAAGCATGTCCGATTCGAACCCGCGATCACATTCCTGCTCATCGGCCGACCCCACAAAATCCACATCGCCGATTGCACGTTCGACAATACAACACGGTTGGAGGTGCGTTCTAATCCAAATGCCGAAATCACCTTCGAACGCAATCGATTTCAGAATCTCCGTCACCGTGCCGCCCTGACCATCACGGGTTCACCCACAGGCAAACCGCCCGCCGCCGTCAAAGTGACGTCCAACAAGTTCGCCGCCGCCATCCGGCTCGACGCCGCACCGGCCACCCTCCGCGACAACATCCTGATCGGCCCCAACGCCGCGATCGTGATCCGGGACGATACTTCCAAGCAAACCGAACTCATCGGCAACTACATCCACAACACTACGAAAACCGACGACGGTCACTACTGCCTCGACACCCACAACCCCAACGCATCCATCACGAACAATATCATCCGAGGTGGAACGACCTGTGTGCTCAGCGGCTCACGCCGCATGTCCGGCAATGTGTTCATCGGGGCGGAAGCGCTGCGCAGCGAATTCGTCAAACATTCTCACACCCACCAGTGTGTCGCGGCCTTACCCGCCGGTTCTGTGTTTGAGCGCAATCTCCTGATCGGCCCCGCACATGCCCTGCTCGTACCGCAACCGTTACAGACACGAGCAGATCGTGAAGCCTCGAACAATGTCACACACATTCGGCACAACATCTTCGTCGGCTCGGGGACCGGATCGCGCGCCATCCATCTCAACCCCATCGACCACGCGCCGACCCAGGTGTCCGTCGCCAACAACCTGTTTCTCGAAGTGTCCACCTTGTTCTTTGACGAAGGAGGAACAACCGGTTCGCTGATCTACGCCGACCACAACGCCTATGCCCCGCCCCCACCCCACCTGTTCGACCGAGCCCAGGTCGCGGACATCGAAAGCGGGCAACCCGGTTGGGCCGCCCTGGACATTCAAAGAAAAACCATCGCCGATCTAGGCCTGTCCGGTCGCCCCCCCACCCACCTGCCAGACTTCGACGACGAGATTCTCTCCGGAAAACTCACAATTACTCAGCTTAGGCACCGCTTATTCAGCCCCTATCGCCCAAGAGCCAACAGCCCCCTCGTCGCCGCCGGGCAACCCTCGAATCAAGACAAAGCCGCCCCCCAACCCGCAATCGGCGCCCTCGAACCAAACCATCGTGTTCCAAATTAGACAGAATACCGGTTGTTATACTTTCCTACACTCTCCGGCCTTCGGAAGATGAGCCACGGACTTCCAGTCCGTGCGGCCCCCATCACACACATACACCGTCGGGTGCCATGCTTACACGTCACGGCCGTATCGTGACGGGTAAGCATGCCCCAGCATCA
>CAYXGR010000012.1:0-2728 GCA_964464525.1 uncultured Planctomycetaceae bacterium | reverse complement strand
CCTCGAAACTCATATCCGCGTATCGAACCGATACCGCCGGCATGAAACTTTTCAAACACCGGGGCATCGCCGAATATCTGGCCAAGTGTCGCACCAAGCTGAACCACATGCTTACGGCCGAAGGTGTCCGTCTTCACCGTCCAGTAGTGATCATAAGTGCCCATGGCCTTGGTAAAGGTGTGATCGCCACCCAGGGCACCGACCTGCTCGACCGAGAGCTTCAACCGATCCCCCTCACTCGGCAACCAGAAGCTGTCCGTCCGATCATGGACGAGCGATCCCTTGACCGAGGTAAGCCAGTTGTCGCCTTCGTCCTCGAGTATCTCACGCGAGGTGAATGGATCAGCCCCGGTGATGTTCACGTTCTCGAAGCGGAAGGCAATCTCGCCGGCCCAGCCATCGAGGGGGCCTTCACGCCAGCGCTTGTCAAAGCTGGTGGTAAATCCGATTCGACGTTCGTCGTACTCCTGCCGGCCACGCTCGAAAACATAAATCCCCAGCCCGAGGCCGATTTCTTGATCAAACAGATACGGCTCACGAAACTCCAACCGACCGCGCGTCAACTCCGTACCCGGCTCCAGACTCACCCGCATCGTCTGACCCCGCCCCCGAAACGAACGAAAGCTAAAAAATTCCTTCGACGTTCGGGGCCAGTCGAAAATATCAAAATTGCTTTGCTCGATCGAAATCGATCCGACCACGCCGCTGTTGCTGGTCACGCCGACGCCGAACAGGATCTTCGTCGTGTCCGCCTCTTCGACGGTGACCAGAGCCTCACGCACGCCGGGTGTTTTTCCCTCAGGGGTAATGTGTGCCTCATTGAACAGGCGAGTTTCGACCAATCGCTGCTCAGCCTTCCGCACGGCCTCGGTGTCGTACAATTCTTCGGGAAAGAAACGAAGTTCGCGGCGGATGACGTTGTCACGGGTGTGCCGATTGCCCCGAACTTGAATACGGCCGACGCGATACTGATCACCCTCGTCGATCCGAACCGTCAAATGAACATAACCGTCTTCTTCTGAAAACACATGTGAAAGCGTGACATTCACATACAGGTAGCCCAGCCGACCATACTCCATCTGTAATCGATCGTGGTCGACCTTGAGGATGTCGGTATCCACGATCGAACCGATGGTGGACTGCATCATGCTTTCGAGCACCGAGTCGTCGAAAACGGAATTGCCCGTGTATTCAACGGATTCGATGATGTGCTGCAATCCTTCTTCGATCTGAAAGGTAAGGATCAGATGGGTCTCGTCATCCACTTCAAAGTCGATGCGATGGCCGACCCGGGCGTTCAGAAACCCGCGAGAGACGTAAAACGCCTTGATCGCCGCCGCGTCGTGCTCGGCGGTCTCGGGATCATAGGCCCCGGTTCGAAACAGCCAGATCCACGTCGCGGTCTCGATCTTCGATTGAAGACGACGGTCGCCGAATGCGGCATTGCCCTCGAACCGGATTTCCCGAACCTGCACTCGAGGGCCTTCCGAGATCCGAAACAGTACACGCTGCTCATCACGAAGGATCGCCTCATCAAGCTCGACCGTCACGTAGGCGTATCCGGCCTCACGATACTTTTGTTCGATCTGTTGCTGGCCCTGACGCGTAAGAAAAACGCTGATTGGCGATCCCACTTCGAGATCGATTTCTCGAAGCAGGTCCCCGGTCTTGAAGGCTTGGTTGCCGACGAAATCAATGGACGTCACAAACGGGCGTTCATTGACGACAAAAACAAGGATGAGATTGCCGGCCTCCTCGCGGGCTTCGGCATAGGGTGTCCCCTCAAACTTCCGCGTCGCGGCGAGTTGGCGGCAGGCTTCGGTAATCGCCTCGCGATTCCATACCGAACCGGCCTTGATCCCCGCCACACCCTGAAGATAGATCGGGTCCATCGAGGTCAACCCCCGAAACTCGATGCGCTCGATGATTCGGCCATCAGTCTGAACCGAGGAGGTTGGCCGCTCGGGAGTGGGCTGAACCTGACCGCCCCCCATCATCGACCAAAGTCCCAGGAGTCCGATCAAGGCAAGGTTCACTGTGCGCCAAGGGTTCAGCGCTGTGGGTCTGCCGGCGATTGAATGTAACTTCCGTGTCTCGGTTGACATCCTGTCCCTCTGGGATCGTGCGCCGACACCCGGCGCCCCAGCCGATCATCGCGGAAACTATACACACAACCCGTCATCGCCGAAACCCATCCAGAGCGATTTTCAATACTGAAAACGGAGGTGAGAATCGAAGGAGTAGCTGGGAACGGCGAACCGTCCGCAATAGGGTCACCGAGAAAGAGCAATGACAACATTGATAACATCGCCAGCCGTGGAACGTATCCGTAGTTCAGCCAGCCCCTCACCCAATACAATCGGTCACCTCATTTTTTGGATTAAGATTGTAATATTATACAATACAATATGTTACACTTAGCTCATTTCATCAGAATGGAGTCAGGAATCAAAATGATCCCTCATGTTTCCGGATAATCAAACAGCGACAAAGCAGGATCACATGCCTCTATTTGGCCACAAAGGGGCGCAACATGTCAGCCCAGGGCAGAGCGAAGCGGCTTTTAAGCCGCGTAGCGCCGCCCTGGGTCAGCAGCCCCCCCCACACACACCCCTGAAAGGGCGGTACAATCCGTCCGTCTCACAAGGCCACAGTGGATATTCTCGTAGGGTGCCCCCCCCCAAGCGGCATCCACAGACTTGAAAAACGAATAACCCCGAACCGAGCA
>CAYXGR010000011.1:0-22583 GCA_964464525.1 uncultured Planctomycetaceae bacterium | reverse complement strand
TGGGCGGCTCGATCAACGACTCGTTCTGGTTTTTCGGCGATTACTTTTCCCTGCGGCCTGATCCGCTCATCGGCGATGCCCCGCCGAGCATCTCGTTGTTGACGCCGGCCGCGGGTGCGTCCTTCCCTGGCGGCGGTGTCGTGCCGATCAGTTGGACGGCGTCCGACGACGAAGGACTGCGATCCTTCAAGATACAGGTGTCTTATGACGGCGGCCGCACCTGGCGCGTCATCGCCCGAGACCTCCCCGCGACGGCCACAACCTACAACTGGCCGCTGCCCGCCAGCAGCGGCATCCCAGACGTTCGTGTCCGAGTCATCGCAAAGGATCTGCGCTTTCAGAACAGTTCCGACGGGAGCAACCGTGTCTTCAGTATCTCTGCGGGCAATGCCGTGGTTCCCGGTGACATCAATGGAGACGGTGTTGTAAACATGAATGACGTACCAGTCTTCGCCGATGTCCTGACTGGGATCGACCCTGACCCAAACCATATCGCCGCCGCCGACATGAACACCGACGGAGCCGCCGATGGGCTCGATACCGAGTTGTTTACAAACGTCCTCATCGGTGGATGAGAGACGGCCAATTGATATTGAACGATTCAGGATTATGTAAGAAGGAGTAAAAATGCAGCAACACACAGAGCCATTCTCCTGCGGATCTGCCACCCGCGCACTCTTTACGATGCTGGCCATCTGTTTACTAACTACGTCCGTGGCAATTGCACAGCCCCAGATCAGTGCCCTCTCCTCCTCCACCCTGCCCCGAAGCGGCCGGCTGATCATCACCGGCAGCGGATTCGGAGCTTCGCAGGGCGGATCCCAGGTTCTCATCGCCGGGCTCGACGCCATCGAAACCCAGTGGACCAACACCGAAATCCATGCCTACGTCCCCGAACAGGCCGCACCTGGTTCGGTACCGGTCCAGGTCACAACCGCGAGCGGTTCCAGCAACAGCGCGACACTCAACGTCACCCTGCGCCAAGCAAACGGCAGGGTTCAGTGGAGCTTCCAGACCGACAACTATATGCCATTGCAGTTCGTCGCCCACGGACCCGATGGAACCGTTTACGTCAGCGACTGGGTGGGCCTCTACGCCCTGAGCCCCGCCGGCGCCTTGAAGTGGTTTGTTGAGGATGCCGGCGGCGGACGGCCCATCTCATTCGGCGCCGACGGAACCATCTACACCGGCGGAGCACCCGGAACCCTCGTGTGGGCCGTGAATCCGGATGGTTCTGTCCAGTGGTCAATCCCCAATACCGTCGGCCAACCCCTGCTGGCCGGGCCGAACATCGGGCCTGATGGCAACATCTATGCGGTACAGGACACCAGTTCCGGTGAAGGCCTGGGCCAATTCTCGCTCGATCCCGCCGGCAACGTGCGGTTCAGCCAGGTGCAGTTCTGGAGCTTCGCGGGGGGCAACTCCGAAATCACCTTCGGCGACGGTCAATGGTACGCCAGTTGGGAAGTCCAAGCCTCTGGCCCCGCTGGCATCCACGCGTTCGACATGAACAACGGAAATTTTCTCTGGGGCGGTGGCGACGTGGGCGTCTCGGCCAACGGATATCCTGTTCTGGATTCACAAGGACGCCTCCTGTTGGCCAACGCCGGAAGCGGTACAGTTGCCGTGACGCCGAGCGGCCAGCCCGACTGGATCGCGGTCTACCCTCCCGGCACCAATGTGCTCCTCCAACCGACCGTCGGTGCGTCGGGGATCGCCTACAGCGGAAACTGGCTCAGCGTCGGGTTGTGGGCGTTCGATCCGGCCGGCAACACAGTCTGGCTCGCACCGGACATAAACCATATGCTCAGTCGTCTCGCCGTATCCCCCAACGAATCTCTCATCGTCGCCAACGGATCGGCCGGCTTCGGCGAGCCTCCCTGGCTACGCGGGTTCGACACCGCCGACGGCTCACTCGTCTGGCATACCGAATTCCCGCCGGAAAACGGCGTCAACCAGTTCTCCTCATCCTGGGCGCCCATCTTCACCCCTGACAGCCTCACCACCTACATCGCCACCGGATTTGTCGGCGACGTCAACGACTACGGCTATGTCTACGCCGTCGATGTGCCGTTCGACCCCGCCCTCGATACCGATGGCGACGGCTATCCCGATACACTCGATAATTGTCCGAATATCCCCAACCAGGACCAGATCGACAGCGATGGAGATGGCATCGGCGATGCCTGCGACCCCATCGGCGACTCCTGCTCCGATCCCCTCGAGATGTGCCCGGGCTCCGTCGTCGGAACCACCGTAGGCGCCACGAACGACGGCGCCTCGAGCTGTAATAACTTTCCCGGCTCGAACCTCGATGTCTGGTATTCCTACACCCCCACAACCAGTGGCAGCGTCACCATCGACACCTGTGGCTCGGCCTTCAGCAACTTCCTCTCCGTCCACACCGGTTGCCCCGGAACCGTCGCCAACCAGATCGTCTGCGACGACAGCGCCTGCCAGGGCATCTGGTCGAGCGTGACCTTCAACGCCAACGCCAACCAGACCTACCGCATCCGCGTCACCGGCTTCGCCGCCAATGAAATCAGCTACATGCTCACCCTCGTCGGTCCGCAGTGCATGCCGCCTCTCGGCGACATGGACGGGGACGGAGTGGCCGATGAAATCGACAACTGCCCGAACCATGCCAACCCCGACCAGGCCGACTGTGACGGCGACGGCATCGGCGACGTCTGCGCAATCGCGACGGGCCAGAGTACCGACTGCGACGGAAACGGCATGCCGGATAACTGTGAACTCGCGGGCAACGACTGCAACGCCAACGGCACGATCGACGCCTGCGACATCGCCGGGGGTACCAGTATCGACTGCAACGTTAACACCATCCCTGACGAGTGCGAGAATAACCCAACCTGTTTCAATGATGAGTGTATATTCTCGACCACCCTCTGCGTGGGAACCCTCAACGCCTCGACGGCGCTGGCGACCAATGATGGGGACGCGAACTGCGGCATCTCCGGAACGAGCCCGGATGTCTGGTACGACTACACCCCGGACACCGATGGCACGGCCACATTCAGCACCTGCGGCTCCGCCATCGACACGGTCCTGTCGCTCCACTCCGGTTGTCCGGGGACAATTTTCAACGAAATCGCCTGCAACGACGACGCCTGCGGCACATTCGACTCCTCCATCATCGTCCCGGTCACTGCGGGCACGACCTACATGCTCCGCGTCTCCGGCTATAACGGGGATGCCGGCAGCTACACACTCACACTCGCCGGCCCGGCGTGCAGCGCGCCCGCCCCGATCCCCGGCGACATGAACGCCGACGGCGTCGTCGACATGAACGACATCCCCATGTTTACGAACGTCCTTCTTGGAATGGATAGCGATCCGAACCACATGTCGTCCGCCGACATCAACACCGACGGCAGTCCCGACGGAGCCGATGTTTCATCGATGGTCAACTTGTTGATGGCTGGATGAATGAAGCCCTGAAACCATCAAGAGATGCGATTGATATTGATTCTGGTATTGGTTCCCCGCCCCCTCCGGTGGGCAGGGGACAACCAGGAAACTCATGGCTCATGACTCGAGAGCGGTGGCGGTTTTCAACTGGTGATCAATCATCTTATTGATATTGATTGATAACGGATCGTCACCCAGGCCTAAATGCTTGCCATAAACCATCAACAATCAGCACCTTCAACCCCGCCGCCGTCAGGGCGATTCGGTAGATCAGGACAAACACCTCGTTCGAAACATACGTCAATATTTTTTTCCCGAGGATTGTTCCGAGGATGACCGCGACCCACATGGCGGCCAGAAGTGTGGAGAAGCGGGTGAACTCGATCGTGCCGAGCAGAGAAAAGGCCACGATCTTCAGGGCGTGGGTGCCCATCCCGCAGACGGCCTTGGTGGCAATCAGACGCTCCTTGACGAAACCTCGCCGGGCGAACAATGGAGCGATGAGCGGGCCGACGGCGCCGACGGTCAGGGCGGCAGTGCCGGTGACGAGGCCGAGTATTGTGAAGTCGTGGCGCCCGCCGGAAGAAGCGATTACACCGCGCGAAGGCGGCAGTCGCCCATTGAGTGATTGCACATTGGGGAGAAATGTGGCCACCAGAATATAGAGACCAATGGCGATTTTGAAGTAGGGTTCGGCGCGGCCGGGCTCGCCCAGGGAGGCGAGGATCAGGGCGGCAAGTGCGCAGCCGGGGATGACGCCGAGGAGATATCGGCGGACCGTCTTCCAATCGACGTGCTTGAAGAAGGCGATGATGCGGGTAATGTGGGTGACGATCTGCACGGCGGCGTGGAGCGGGATGGCTTGATCGAACGGCAGGAAGCAGAACATGATGGCCAACAGGAGGATTCCGCCACCCATCCCGACAATGCCGCTGATCGTCGCCGTCACCAGCGCACACAAACTCAAGACAGATGACACAATCAACGGCATCTACAAATCCTCACCCGTATCGCCGGTCTCCAGCCGGTGTACCCATCTTGTTTCTGTGGCAACGGTTTCCAACCGGTAACAATCCTAAAATATCCACCGACGGTAATCGACCGGGTGCCACCGGCAAGCTCAGCTTGCCGGTGCCGTTCCCCTCAATTCCTGTGTTTTCCTTATTTTATTTATTCTTCTTTCATTTTGATGTTTTGGTCTTTCAACGTTTTTCAATTCCCCACTCGACACAAGCACGAACGACTATAGAATCGTAAGATGATCAGACGTCCATCGGACCTGTCTCCCGTGTAGGACGCTCCGAAATGTCCGAACAACACGCCCACACGCCGGAAAACCTGACAATCCGAGCCGCTTCCACGGTCGATCTCGCCTCCATCGCAGAAATCTACAACCATTACATCCTCAATTCCGCCTGCACCTTCGACACGAAGCCGCATGATTCTAATCATTGGAACAATTGGCTCGCCGAACACGAACGCCCCTTCCCGGCGATCGTCGCCATTCGCAATCGCTCCCTCGTCGGCTGGGGCAGCCTCGCAAAATGGAACAACCGATGTGCCTATCGCCTCACCGCGGAGGATTCGGTCTATATCAATCCCGATTGCCATCGCCAGGGCATCGGCCGCGTCCTGCTCACCGAACTGATCGACCATGCACGCCGGCATGGGCACAAAAACATCATCGCCCAGATCGCCGACCACCAACCCGCCAGCGAAGCCCTGCATCGATCATTCGGCTTCCAGCCCGTTGGCACCCTCGAAGCCATCGGCCGAAAGTTCGACCGTTGGATCGACGTCACGATCTGGCAACTCAAATTGTAAGCCAATTTCAATCAGACCGGGTGCCATGCTTACACGTCCCGGCAGTTTGGGACGGGTAAGCATGCACGCCCACGCAGAACCATCCGACTCGTGTGCCACTGCTTCAAGCAGTGCGTTACCCCATGTCCAACTGTTTCAAGAAAACAGAACAGGGTGCCACCGACAAGCTCTGCTCGTCGGTGCCGATCCCCCACAACAATTCAATCTGAAATCACCCAATCTCTTTCTCGCCTGACTTCTGAGAGATTGACGACTGTGCTCTGGCACGCCAGGATTGGACACCGGTACCATAGGAGATGTGAAAACACTTGATTTTTCGAATCGTTGCTCATGATCGAATCTACATCCGACAGGCCCATCGTCAGCATCGTGGTCGCCACCTATGGGCGGTGCGGTCGGTTGCAACACTGTATCGAGTCGGTTCGTCGGAATGTCGGCGTTTCACACGAATTGATCGTGGTGGGTGGCGGTGCCGGGGATGGCACGGAGGAGTGGCTCGACGAGCAGACCGACATTCATTTCATTCGGGAGACGCAGCGCGAAGGCGCCACGCGGGCATACAACAAGGGCTTCCATGCTGCCCGCGGCGAGAGGGTGATGTGGCTGAATGATGATTCCTATCCGCTGCCGGGGGCGGTCGAGGCCGCTGTTGCGATGCTGGATCGGCCCGATTTAGATGATGTGGGTATGATCGCGTTTTATCACAATTGGGATCGGGAGCGCAACCGGCTGGATTCCATTGAACGGGGTGGTCGGATATTCAGCATCTACAATGTACGGGGGGTGCCGTATGCCAATTTCGGCCTGTTGCGAAACGAGTTGCTCAAACGGCTCGGTTATCTCGATGAGCGCTACTATTTCTGTGCGTGGGACCCCGATTTGTCACTGAAGGTGCAACGAGAGGCCGGGCTGAAAGTCATGGGGTGCCGTGATGCCTTGGTCGACCATGAAGAGTTGCACGATGAACGGAAGGACCGTGATCTGGCCATCGCTCGAGTGGACAATGAGAAGCTTTTTTCCAAGTGGAATCTTCCGGAACCGTTCACCTATCCTGATCCCGCTACCGCCTATCGTCAGATGCTTCGGGATCGTGGCTTGATCTGATTTCCCGAGTGCGAGAGCCCCTTCAGATGATCCGGGAGTTGGCGATAACGCGTTTGCAATAGATCGAACGCGGCCTTGGTGTGATCCGGGGCAACACATAAGCACTGCTCCAACAGGTTTGCCGCTCGCGACCATTCTTTGCCGAGCATTGCGAGTTCCGCCAAATGAAAGGTTGCCCGCCGTATATGTGCGGGATCGTCGGGGTGAGCGTCGTGTAACCGGGTGAAGAGATGCTCGGCCGCGGCGAGTCTTCCCGTTCGTTTCAATGTGCAACCGATGCGCCAGGCCCCGTCGGGATTGCCGACAACCGGGAAGGATTTCAACCGAGATTCCGCGGCGTTGCCCAACATGTTTGCGAACGCATCCATGCACGCCTTGGTTGGTAATTCACGATCAAGGGAGCCGAACGATTCGGCATTGCGCGGTGATGGCCTATATGTATTGATCGCTTCAGCCAGGTCCGACGCATGGGTATCTATGTAATAGTCGATATCGAAATATTGCAGGGCGTGTTGGCGGGCCTTGCGGGCGTGTGACTGTCGATCCGGAAGATGATTCATCACATCTTCGATTGCCAATGCCAATTGTTTTGGATCACCTGGTGGGAACAGTGTTCCCCATCGGCCATCGTCAAGGATGTCACATTGGCCGCCGGTATCGGTGGCAATGACAGGCAGGCCAGCGGCCATCGCTTCCATCAACACACGCGGCAATCCCTCCGGCAGGTGGGAGGTCTGCACGAAGAGGTGGACACCGGTGTAGAACTCGGCCACATGCTCGGCGGGTAGCGGGCCGGTCAGTTCCACACTCAGGCGGCTCGACGCGTGCTTGCGAGCGAGCCGCTTGAGTTTCGTGATATACGCTGGATTCCCGTCGCCGATGATCCGCACGACCAGCGGCCAGCGAACGGCTCCGTTATGGGAGACGCGCGCTGCCGCCTCTATCAAATCGGCCTGACCGCGCGAGGCGGTGAGCTGACCGGTGCTAACGATGATGAACGGAGGCGGTTCGGGCGGCAACGGCGGGTTTTGGAAGGGGTGCATGTCGATTCCCGCCATTCGCACGCGGTCGCGTGCGCAATGAAATCCCGCATCAGCATAATGCTTTGATAACGCCTTCGAGACGAAACTGATGGATGCGTTGTTCAGTGTCGGGCGCGACAATGAGAGGTTGCACACTCTTTGGACGTCCTGTGTTATATCGACGCCGAGTTCCGTCGCCATGCGCGTCATCATGCACAATGAATCGCGCATGTGACCATCCAGGAGCCACTTGTCTTCGAGTGTCAGATGAACCGGCACGCCGGATCGGAGCAGCGCCTCAATCAGGGACTGCGAGGCGAATTCCATGCCCCACACATCTACTACGTCCGGCCGCAGGTTTCGGATGGCCGCGGCGAGTGACCGTCGATCTTCGGATTCACAGCGTAGCATGCCTGGAAGGTCTTCGGGTGGGTAGGGTGGTCCCCATGCAATATGCAGGGCTCGCGTAATACCCGGTTCATCTTCGTTGTCGTCGGTGGTTCGGTGGTGGCTGGTGAGAACATGGATTGGGTGGTCACGCTTTTTGAGTCCGGTCACGACTTCGCGGCAGCGCATTTCGTACCCGCCGATGTGATGGGGGGGGAACAGGTTGGACAGGATCAGGATGCGAATGGCGTTATTCCCACGATAACTGTCGGCGGGGTAGGACGCTTTTTAACTCGAAAGTATTCTACCGCTTTGTGGCGACGCCGTCCCAATGATAATGATACTTGCGTTGCAGTGCTCATTCCCCGCCCTTTCTTTCAGGTTCAGGATGGGACACCCGACTCACTGGTTGGAAACCGGTGCTACATCGCGTGAATTGGGGTGTGCTCTAAAGCCGTGTTCCCACCGTCTCCGATAGTCAGGGAGGAGTCGTTGTTGATGGGTTGTGTTTGTCACGACGGTCGCCCTCGGGAATCTTATGTCAATCGATGTCAAGCCACTTCAACTCAATTATGGTTGCGGCGAAAGCCGGTTGGAAGGGTATATCGGCGTCGATGTACGACCCTGCCCGGGGGCCGATTATGTGCTGCCGGCCTGGGATACATCTCCGTTTGAGGCCGGGAGCGTTGCGGAGATCTATTCTCGCCACATGTTGGAACACCTCGATCCGGAGGATGCTCGCCGGGCATTGAGTGCCTGGTTGGATGTTCTCAGGCCCGGCGGCGTGTTACGGTTGATTGTTCCCGATCTGTCTTTTCATGCAAGCCAGCTTCTGGGGGAGCAGACGAGTTGGACGGATGATTCCGGCGAGAATCTGGCGCACGCGATGGCGGGTTTCTATGGATGGCGCGATCCCGAGCGCGGGGGGTGCCGTGAGGATGCCCATCGTTGGGGCTACACCTGGGGGACACTATCTGAATTGTTGAAATTAATCGGTTACATCGACGTGGTTCGTGTGCGGACCGGCCGAGACAGCGAGCCATGGCATTTGCATGTGACCGGACACAAGCAGGGGGCGCTGTGATGTTGATCAGCGACGTGTGCGAGGCGGGTCGACCGGTGGCGCCAGAGGCGGCGCGACAGCAGACCGGTGTGATCCTGAATGAGTGGCGAGGTCGCGGCCAAGTTGTCGTATTCGGAGCGGGTGCGCACACCCGAAAGATCCTGCCCGTGCTCGAACGGCACGCCGAGAAAATCGCGGGCATTGCCGACGATTCGCCTGCCTGTTGGGGGCGGCGGTGTGGGCGATGGACGATCGGCGCGCCCCGGACGATCATTGACGATCGCGTTTCGGGCATCCTTGTCTCGTCGGATGTGCAGCAGTCGCCGATGGCGGCGAGGCTGCGATCGGAATTCGGCGGTCGGTGTGCGATCCTGACTTTATATGTGGATCGAGACGATGAGTCTGATGGGCCTGTTCTGTCATCGACGGGCGAGCGGCAGACGGGGCGCACGATCGAGGAGATCGAACTCGGCCATCGGGCACGATACTACTGGGCCTTGCAACACCTTTCGGCCGGATCGGTCGTCCTTGACGCCGCCTGTGGGAATGGGTACGGAAGCCGGATCCTCTCCGAGGGCGACAATTCCGTATTTGGGATTGATATTTCGACGGAGGCAATCGAATTTGCCCGCCATCACTATTCAGGGAAGAACACAATCTTCAATATCGGTGCAGTCGATCAATCAGGTGTTCTGGAATCACTCGTTTGCATGGCAACACCATTTGATGCAGTTGTCTCTTTCGAAACAATCGAACATCTCGAATACCCGGAGGTGTTTCTTCGTGATGTGTTTGGATTGCTCGGGCCGGGAGGAATACTGCTCTGCTCGACGCCGAATGCGGATGCGATGTCAATCGAGGAGGCGCCGTATCATCGCCGACACTTTTCCGGGGCGGAGACGACGAGGTTGATCACTGAGGCGGGCTTTCTCAACCATGAATGGTACGGCCAGGAGGGGATGCAATTCCTGAAACACCGATGCACATCCGCCCAACGATACCTGCTTTTTCATGCCGTCAGACCGGTCTGACTTTCAACCACTCACGCAGTGCGGTTCACGATTTCCGGGGCCGTAGAGTCTTCGGACGGGTATGCCGAGACGCTCAAATCGATCGCACCTCCGCCAGAGGCTTTCTTCGTTCTGATCAGATGAGAGGATGACGGCCTCGGCACCGAGTTCGGCAACTTCATCGGGATGATGAATTCGGAAGCGGCCAAGGTGGCGGCCGTGCAGCTCTTCGTTGTCGTCGATCACCCCCACGATTTCGACCGGGATATTAACAAGTTCGCGTTCGAGCCTGCGGGTGTGCAGACCGGCCCCATAGAGAACGACGCGGCGAACACCCTGTTGCGCGAGGGCGTCCATTGCCTGGTTTATGAACTGGAGGGCGAGGTTGGGATGATCGTTGGATCGGCCGCGCCAGGCGACAGTTTCAGGTAGAATTCCGCTTTCGAGAACCGCCGATACGAACTGTGGTCGCGGAACGGTCTCTTCGTTGAGATAGAGAAAGTTGTTCCAGTCGAAGTCGGGATTGTCGAACGACAGGTTGAGTGATCGCCAATCCATCGATTCGTTGACCCATCCTTTTTCAATCGCCCATGTCCATAACTCCGTACCCGGCAGGGGGACGGTCAGGTAGAAGCCTTCGACGAATATCTTATTCTTATTGCGGTGAATGAAGTCGAATGTTTTTTTCATGTCATCCAGCGTTTCGCCGGGATAGCCGAGCATGAAACTGGCCCCGCAGGCCATGCCATATTGGTCGGCGAGGTCGATCGCACGCTGGTGCGATGCCACCGAGCATTTTCCACCACGCTCCATGCGCTGAAGGACGTTGTCACTTCCGGACTCGGCGCCGAAGCGGATGGCTGAGACGTTCATTGTCTTTAACAATTCGCACAACTCTTCGTCCACCAGGTTGGAGCGGACGAATCCGTGGAAGCTGAGTTTCTGGTTCAGGCCGGATTCGTCGATGAGGCGAGCCATTTCGCGCAATCGACGCCGATCGGCGACATAGAGATCGTCTAATATATAGACAGATTTCACGTCCGGCGTGGATTCCAGGATATGCTTCAGTTCCCGCACGAAATAGCCGGCGCTGAACCGGCGATAGCTTTCCCAGTATTCCTGTGTCGAGCAATAGGAGCAGCGAAAAGGGCAGCCGCGAGAGGTAAACACCACGGCCTCGTCCGGTCGGGTCGGGTTTTTTGTTCGCAGCGGAAACGGCAACGTGTCGAGTTCTCGGCGAAGGGTTCTGGGTGGGGTTTGCAGGACGTTTCCGTTTCGAGCGTGGTAGCAGATACCGGGGATATTTCTGAGTGTTTCATATCCCCAGCCTGCGGCCGGCTCGTAGCGGCGCATCAGGTCGAGGAATGTGTCTTCACCCTCGCCAATGACACCGACGTCGATTGTCTTTGGAAGCCTGTGTGGAAGGGCGCTGATGTGATGGCCACCGACAACGAGTTTCGTGCCCGGCAGTTCGCGGCGGAAGATGTCGGCGAACTCGATGACCTGCCAGAAGCAGCTTGTCACCGATCCAATGCCGATTATGTCTGGCCCGTATTCGACGAGGTCGTAGGGTTCATTGGTGATGCGAAAGTCGAAGGGCTGGTCCCATTCGTGTTGGAGGACGGAGGCGATATACCCAAATGCCAAGGGAATACCGTAGCTGCGAGGATCCGTTCCAGGGGCTTGTATGAAGCCGATTTTCAGCATAGCGGTTCATCTCCTGCTGATCATGCATCCGGCAATCAATGGGCTGGAGCGAGGTGCTCTTCGTCCAGCGCGCGGCCTTCGGTTCGGCGGCGGCTGAGTTCCTCCGGTTGATAGATCGTCAGTAATCGATAGCGATCCCCGGCAAGTGGTGACAATCGCTGGATCAGTTCGTCTTGTCGCATGTCGGACGAGACGAGGATCGCGCCGACACCGTCCATGTCACGCATCTTTTCCGGGGAGATAATGTCCCATCGTCCCAGGCGGCCTCCGACGGCATCCGGGTTATCGTCTACGATGCAGGCGATCTTCACGGGCGAATCGATGAGCGCCGGCATGATCTTTCGCGTGTGGCGACCGGCGCCGAATACGGCGATCGGCCGTTCGTCGGCTGCGCGCCAGGCCTTAAGTGCCTGTGTTGTCATGCGGCGGGCCACTTTTTCCGGGACGCCTTCCCGGACAAACACATCTGTCTTGGGAGTGCCCGCGACTTGACTCGGATCCCGGATATAGTGTCCCGGTCGGATCAGGTCGTATTCCTTGAGTATTTCCAGGAACCGCTCGCGCGGCACCTGTTTTTCATTGTCGTAGTGCCAGAGTGTATCGAAGTAGTTCACGTCGGCGTCGATACGCAATGTCGAGAAATCCATCTCCGGCGACACGCGGCCTTCCTTGAGGCCTTCCTTCCAGACGGTGCTGCCGGGCAGCGGTTGGCAGACATAATTCTCCCAGAACTCGAACGCTGTCTTGTGGATGCGCTCGGCGTAGAAATCGATCGTCCGGCGCATCTGCGCTTCCGTCTCGCCGGGATAACCGAGCACCATCGACGCGCCGATGCCGACGCCGTATCGCGTGCAATTTTCGATTGCCTGTTCGATGTGTTCTCGCTTGATGGCCCCCCCCTTGAACTTTCGGATGATATCGGGGTCGGCGGATTCGACGCCCATCCCGGCGAGGCGGACGTTCATCCGCGACAGTGCGTGGGCTACGTCGTCGGTGATGAGATGGGCCATGAGCGACAGACGGATAAACTCGAAGCGTTCCAGGACGCCGCGTTTATCCAGAATATCCACCAGTTCGAGCAGGCGCTTGGGCGAGACGAGAAACAGATCGTCCAACAGTTCGAAGACAGTCGTGCCGTGTTGCTCATAGCGTTCGAGGCACAGGTCGGCCAGTCGCTCGGCCGTGAGGATACGAACCTGGGTCCCTTGATTCCAGGACTCCACGCAGTGTGTGCAGCGATAGGGGCAGCCACGGACGGTCGTGAAGGGAAATACCTTCACAGGCGCATCGGCCGGGGCCGGGAGGGTGTTGATGTCTATATAGGGAGCGGCGGATCCACGGACGAGCTCGGTGTCGATCCACATGGCGGTTCCGGGTGTCGGGCCCGCCTGCTGGAGCGGATCCCCCTTGCCGAGGAGGCGTTTGAGAAACAGGGTGAGTGCGATTTCGCCTTCACCGATGAAGGCAATCGCACCGGGGTCGTTCGGAAGTGTTTCGGGGACGGCGGTGATGTGGGGGCCACCAAAGAGAATAGGTCCGTCGAACCAGTCGCGGATTCGCCGGTGCATGCCGAGGACATGGGTGTACATTTCACTGACGGTCGAGAAACCGATCACGTCGGGATCGGCCTTGCGGATGGCTTCCTCACTGTGAACGATCTCGACTTCCACCTCAGGAAGCCGTTGCTCCAGGATGACCTTCAGATAACCGAACCCCAGGTAGTATCGGTACTCCATCTGATACTGATGTCGAAACAGGGGTTTATGGAGGACGAGTTTCATCGGATCACCCTTCCAATATGGATCGGCCCCGGCCGGCGAAGCATTGGCCGATGTGCTCGAAAATAGAGTGTACAAGTGCGTCGTAGGTGAAATGCTTCAGGACCGATTCCCGCATTTCGGCCGCCAGTTCAAGACGTTCGTCTTTGTTTCGGATGAAGTAGTCGATTCGTTCGGCGAAGCTCTCGACACCACGATAAACGACTTGGTTGTACCGCGGCCAGATGTGAGAGGCACGGGGGAGCCATCCCCATTCGCATTCGGCTCGAAGGTTGAGAAGCATATCACGAGTTGCGGTAACCCCAATCTCGGGGTCGTTGCCCCGGATTTCAAGAAAGCGGCGGTACGTCGAATCGTGTGGACTCGGCAGGTCCGCGGGTCGAAGTTGAAATGGGGGTATTTTTCCGTTTTCTCGCACATATTGATGAATGGCGGTATTCATGCCATGGGCCATGTCGGATGGTTTCTCCTGGATCAAGAAAAACCCGCCGGCGCACAGACCGTCCAGTACGCGCTGGTGCAGGGCCGAATTACAGCCGGTGTGCAGGCTGATCTTCGCGGCCCGGAAGGCGCGGCCAAGGGGAATGCCGTGTTCGATCTTACCTCGGGCAAACCGCGCGGTCCGGGGACGATTCTCCCAACCCTGTCCATACAGGTGGAAGGATCCTCCTGTCTCGTCGGCCCATCGTATGGCGGCCTCGATCGTTTGTTCGCGGAGGAACTGATGCGCGATGAAACGCTGCATGGCGACGATCTCTCCGCGGAGTTCCTGATTCTCGATTCGGAGATTGGATTCGGATTCCACTCGGGCGACCAGACCGTCGTAGTCGTAGTCGCCACAGAAACCGGGCCGCCGTGCGATGGACATCAACGTCTCGTGAATTGCATCCACGAGAGTGCGAGCCTGACCGTCGAACTGTTGACGGCTCTGTCGATGTAGTTCCGCGGGTGTCGCGGTGGCATTGGTGGCGTACATCACATCGCAGAGATAGGGTAGCAGTGCATCGGGTGGCTCATTCGGATCCAACAATCGATTCGGGTTGGTCGGAATCGTGCAGGGATGAAAACGCTCTGCCGGATAGTCGTACTCGGTCAGGCACTCGGGGAAGCCGTGGCCGATCACGAACTCCATGGGTCCGACTCCGCGACCGGCCTCTTTTTTGAACAAGTGCGGCATCCTGTCCTGTATCCAGCAGACAAACGGGACGTTGGCCGGAATGACCTGTGCGTATTCCTGCCAGAGGTGATCGATGACGAATACCAGTTCCGGTCGATATTCCTCGATGGCCTCCGCAATACGGCTGGGTGGTATTAGATCGTGGTCATTTTTCTCGATTAACAGTCGAAACTCGTGACCGGACCGTTCGAATGCTCCCTTCATGTCGCGCATGGCGTATTGCAGGACCGTCGTAAATCGGCTGGTAATTCCCAGGATGCGAAGGGATTGTGTGCCCTTGATTGGAAAACGATTTCGCCAGTGGTCATCCGGCAGGCCGTCGTAATGTTGCCGCGCGGCCTGAATCGAATTGAGCCCACATCGTTGTCGAAATTCGGTGACGGATCGAATAGTGGCGAGTAGATTTTTCTGGAATTCCGGCATGCGGCCGGGGAATTGGATCACGTATTCCGGGATGGTTCGATCCGGATTTTTCTCCAACAATTCCTCGAGAGAATCGATGCAGTCCGGGCCTATCAGGATCGTCGTACGAGGATCGCACAGGGCATCGATGTTTTCGGCTGCGTGAAGCGTTGCCCCGAACAATCGAATATCCGGCTCGAGAAGATAGAGGCGCGGCGTGAAGCTCATGAACACCTGCCGCGTGTCTGAGAAGACCTTGTTCAGAAGAATTCCAATGTGATCGCAGGCGATGAGGTAGGGGCCGCAAAAGAGTTGACCGGGTTTGTGTGGGAGCTTGAGTTCAGCGGCGAGTTTGATCGCGTTGCTCGGGTTGGGTAGCCAATGTCGCTTGTTAGGGCGTGGGCGCGTCGAGATTTGCAGGTTGCCATCAATCGTGCGATACATCTCCAGAGAATGAATTGAACGTTGTAATTCTTCATGGTGGCTTCGCAGATTGGGATGGGCGATAGTCACGCGCTCAAGATTCGATTCGAAGCGCCTCGCGAGAGAACGCCATGGGATGTGACCCGAGGGCATGCGCGAGAGCCTGTCGCGCAGTTCGTGGAACTCGGGCATCGAAGCCAGCGCCCCCCCCCCCTCCGAGATCAATTCCAACGCCGGCCCGATCAGTCCCAGTGCCGTGTATGAATGCAATGCGGCAAGGGTGGCTTCGGCATTGTCTGGATCGATTTCCAGATGTTGCAGCGCGGCATTCAGGGGTGTGTAGTGATCGCCCTGTTGTCGCGAGGTATTGGTTTTCACAATCGGGGATGGGCCGCCGCCCGGCAGAATTGTCGTCTGACTGGAATTCACGGTCGATCCTTGCCGCGCGGGTGCCCTGAGGGATTGGCCGGCGCTCCTCCGTGCCGATGGCCGATTCCTTCATTTATCGGCACGAACAGCCTGTCGCCGGCATGGATTCGAATCTTATCGTTGCGAAACCTATGAAGGGTGTGTCCAGATTTCGTGGCGCGCGGGGATCCTCTGGGTAGAAATGCATCCATCACTCGTATCAGAGGTTCGAAATCTTGAATGCGCTCCGGATGAAATCCCGTGCCGAATGCGTTTCCGCTGACACAGAACGACGAGGCTGCACTTTGTGATGGGGGGTTTCGATATCGGGCTGATTCGGAATGCGGACGGGGCACACCCTGGCATCAAACCCGTTTTCACAGGCATGATGAGCCCCATGATACTCAAGGGGGAGGGCTTGATAGCCCGATAATAGCACTGATAATACTGCCATGGGTACCCATGTCAGTATCTTGAGGGGGGTTCGTGGGGTACGCGGCCTGGATTTGGAATGAGCAGTGATTGCGTGGATCTAATCTTTGTCCCCATTACGCGTGAGCAGACCCGTCTGTTCTCCGGAGTGGGGAGAATGCTCGATCGACGGGGCGCGGAGTGCCGTTTTGCGGCGCCCTCTGCTGAAATCGCCGAGACCCTCCTTGGTGAGTGGGGAGATAGGGTTTCAATCGCAGGCGATTTTCAGGACGAACGGTTCGTCCCTGAGACCGTCCCGAATCACATTGGCGGCTACGATGCGTGGCGCGGTGGCTGGTCGGAAGAGCGTCGTGCCGCGGCTGCCGATTGCGTGATGCGATTCTGGCGGAATTATGTCAAAGAACATCGACCATCGGCGATCGTGGTATGGAATGGCCGGGATGATCTGTTCGTCGAAGCGGCGGTGGTGGCGGGTCGTGAGGTCGATTCAGACGTGATTTGCATGGAGTTGGGGCCGCTTCGGCGCAACCCCATGACGGTTGCCCTTTCGCATGGCGGGATCAACGCAGAGGCGAGATTCCGACGCCCAGGCAAGTTGGGCGAACCGCTTGTCGAGTGGGAGGCAAAACGGCTGCGCGCAGTCCGAGATCGGTTCGGCGCGGACATTCGTCGCTCCACGAAATTGAAGCACTGTGTCTTTCTCCCGCTGCAGGTGGACGATGATACACAATTATATTATTACGCACCGCATTTCGCCGACCAGCGTACGATGGTTCGGGCCGTTGTCGAGGCGATGCCCGAGAATCTTCCACTGGTGATCAAGCTGCATCCGCTGTGTGATCCGCGATTCGGACGAGCGTGCTACGCACCCCTGCTGCGCGGCATCGACAGCATTGCTCCGGGCGACACTGATACACTTAGACTGATTGCCTGCTCGAGCGCTGTCATCACGCACAACTCCTCTGCCGGGATCGAGGCCCTCATGCTGGATCGGCCGGTTGTGGTTCTTGGCCAGGCACAGTACGGCGGAGAGGGGTTTACTTACGATTATGCGGGCGGCGATGACCTGGGTCGATTGATCAAGTCGGCAGTATGCGATTCGGCCGGCGAGACCGAGAGAGGCTGTCGCGATCGCTACTTGTATGAGTTGCTCTTTCACGAATTGGCGCGCATCGAGCATCACCCGCTGAGCAAGCCATTGGATGATGAGGAATATGAATGTCTCGCGGTTCGCCTTTGGGATCTTGTGCGACCAGAGGGTTTGGGTAGTGACTGGTTGCCGCTATTCAATGAAATGCATTCGATCCGGGGGCGGCTGGAGGGCGCGATCCGGAAAGAAATAAATAACTCGGACGGCGATTCTATCCTGATCGCATCGCGTTTTGCAGCCTCTTGCCTGGGCGATGCCCAAGCGGGGAACTTTGCGGTTCTGGAGGATCTCGTTTCCGGGTTATACAATGTCGTTCCCGATCATCACGTCTATTTATTGGCGCCGGATCTATCGGCGGGGCAGCGCGACGCGGTTTCTTCACGGCTGCGGGAGGCCGGTGCCTGCGAAGTTTTTGATCTGATGCATCGGTTGAGTCGTCAATCGTGCCTGTTTCATGTCGATCGCTTTAACAGTTTACCGCGGGCTATGCGTGACAAGCTGTATCGAACCAGTGAATATTGGGACTATTACCTTACGCAGTCAGGTATCGCCACCGAAAATACACCCGAGAAAATAGCACAGTCGAACGCCGTCACCAAACTGTTGCTGAAGCGATCGCCGAAATCGGTCCTTGAATACGGTTGTGGTGATGGCCGTATACTTGAACGGCTTGCAACTGAACATGATCGGCCGTGGGAGAAGCTTGTCGGTGTGGATTCAAGCGAGCGAATGCTCCGACTGGCCTGCGAACGATTAAAACACGCCGACGGCGTCACTCTGTTGCCGGCCGATGCTCGTGAGGCCCTACCCTTTGAGGATGAATTCTTCGATACCACGTTGACCTGTGGTGCCTTGCAACACGTACACGCGGACGATTTGTCCGTCGTCATCAATCAACTTCATCGTGTCACTGTCCGAACTTTGGTGCACTGGGAGGCTTTTGAGGCATTCAAACCCGCTCCGGGCGAGCACTACACGAATCCCGATACATCGCGAACGATCCACGAGCACGCCTTCGCACGATTCGGACCCGTGCGCATGGAAGTTGAAGACGCCCGACCACTGAACGGGAACGACTCGCTTCTGGTTCGCTACGATACGGATCAACCGCTGATCACGGTGCTCACGTTTCACGCCATCGGTGAATCCGATTCGGATTGCGATTCGCTTGACTACCGGAATATGTTCCTGTCAAGAAGGTTGTTCCGCGATCTGCTGGATGGCCTGACGCGATATGGGTATCGATTTCTGTCGCCGGGCAAGGCGATGTCCTGTCTGCGTGGAGAGACGGCGCCGCCGAAGAAGCCGGTCGTCATTACTTTTGATGACGCCTACGCCTCGGTCTTTGACGAGGCCCGGCCCCTGTTGGAAGAGCGTGGCATTCGCGCCGCCGTGTTCGTGCCAACCGGAACCATTGGGCAGGCCTTTGGTGGCAACACTCGTGAAGGGAGCGGCCCGGCGATGCCCTCTATGACGAAGGACCAGCTTGTCACCCTGCGCGATGCCGGTTGGGCGATCGGATCGCATTCCGTCTCTCATAGTGCGTTTTCCGCACTTACGAACAAGGATGCGAAACGAGAACTCGTTGATAGCAAGTCTTGTCTC
The DNA here is from genome assembly GCA_964464525.1 of uncultured Planctomycetaceae bacterium. GTDB lineage: Bacteria > Planctomycetota > Phycisphaerae > UBA1845 > UTPLA1 > CAYXGR01. The sequence continues at coordinate 3,662 of CAYXGR010000011.1, read as the reverse complement.
GAAGATATTCTGGGATCTTCTGTTGCCATGTTCGCGTTTCCCTATGGCGAGCCGGATGTCGCCTTTCGATCCGAGCACGTCGAGATGGCAAGAGATGTGGGTTATCAATGGATTTTGACGATGAAACCAGGATTCGTGCCGATCGAGCAGAGCGGCAGGGTCTGGCCGCGCGTGGGAATCGGTGCGGACACCACAGTGGACGCATTGTTGAACAGGCTCGCACACCTGCACCGCGAGACGAGCGGATGGCCTCGAATAGAGATTTCCAGCGAACTGTCTCTTGGCGAACGTGTTCGCGGTGCCGTGAAGAGTTGCATGGAATGCGGGTTGGATCGGATCGCGCTCTACGGGGCCGGCCGACATACCGCCCGCCTCATGGAAACAACATCGTTGTGGCCACTGCAGGTCGTGGGAATCATTGATGACGACGAATCGTTAAAGGGGGCTCGTCGGCACGGCTTGCCGATCTACGCCTCGGCGGATCTCTCCGAGATGAAACCGGACGCGGTTCTGATTTCCTCGGATCAATATGAAGAGTGCATCTATCGGCGTATTGCTCCGCTCGAATCCCGCGGGATTCGTGTGCTGAGGCTCTATTCAGATGGTTGATGAACAATCCCTCACGCTTCGCCGTTGGTATGATGGCTGCCCACGTTTAGCGTGAATCTCTAATGTTCTTTGGCACCGGCGCCGGAGCCGGCGTTTTCCCTGCTGGGGTGGTCGTATCACAAGGGTTCAGGAAGCACTCTAAGCACGATCCCGCGAGTCCCCACATGCGAATCGGCGTACAAATCCTCTCGCTTCGACCCGGTCAGATAGGCGGGCAGGGCATATTCATTCGTCGATTGCTTCGTGAACTTGTCCCGCGACTCGGTGAGGATCGATTGATCCTGTTTCTTCGTCCCGAACTGGCCTCGGAGCCCTGGTGTCGGACGATGGCCGAGGATGACCGTGTTGAATGTATTATCGAAAGACCGGAAGCCCACTACGGCGGCGGCTATGAGGTTTGGAACCGCCAACTGCTCGACCGAGCATCTTTGGATGTGGTCTATTTTCCACTCTTCTTCTTTTTTCCGCGCCCCTTACCCGTTCCCGTCATCATTCACGTTCCCGATTTATTACATGAATACTATCCGGATCATTTTACATCCAACGAACTGGCTTGGAGGCGTGAGCGTATACCTGAGTCGGTGGCGATGGCCGATGCCGTGATCGTGCCGACGGAGTTCACGAAGTCATGTATTCGCGACAGGTTCGGCGCGGCCGATCCATCGATTCATGTCATGGGTGAAGGGGGATTTCTCGAAGACGAACTCGACGAGGATAACAAGATTCCTCATCTTGTAGATTTCCCCGTCGGGCATCTTCCCTTTATTTTCTATCCCGCGGCCGACTGGCCCCACAAGAACCACGAAACCCTGATTCGGGCGATAGCGATTCTCAAACGACAAGGTCGCCCGGAACATGGCGTGTTCACCGGCATACTCTCAGAGCGAGGAGAGGCGTTGCGACACCTTGCCGACAGGCTCGATGTGGCGGATCGTGTGCATTTTCTCGGCCGCGTTTCACAGCACGAGTTGATCCGGCTGTACCGAACGGCCCGCCTGATGGCATTCCCCAGCCGGTTCGAGGGGTTCGGTATTCCCCTGGTTGAGGCCATGCAATTGGGCTGCCCGATTGTTGCCTCGAAGGCCGGAGCCGTCATGGAGGTGGCCGGTGATGCCGCGATATATTGTGAGGACAGCCCCGACGATTGGGCCGGCACACTCGCGGATGTTCTGAGCGATGAGGATTTGCTAGCCGACCTCCGATGTTGTGGCCATAAGAGCGCCACCAGATTCGGATGGTCTCATTGTGTGTCGCGGCATCTCCTGTTATTTCGCGAGTCAGGAGAGTTGACACATACGCACGAATCCTCCTGAAAGTCAGTAAGATTCGTGAGCCATCCAATCGAAGATTTTTGGGGAGTCCGCGAGATTCGACCTATTACGACAATCTCACTTCAGGGAGCCGTGCATGAAATTCAGCGAATTACAGGAAAGCTTTCATCAATGGGGCCTGCGCGATCCCCTTTGGGCGATCGCAACCGTTCCAGGCAAGAAGGGCAACCTTTGGGACACCGATGCATTTTTTCAGACAGGCGTCCTGTTCATCGACGAAGTGATGCACGTCATCGATGGATTGGGGATCGACCTGCGGCGTCGATCGGCGCTCGATTTCGGCTGTGGTGTGGGCCGATTGACCCAACCGCTGGCAGAACATTTCGATCATGTCGTCGGCGTGGACATCGCGGACTCGATGATTGAGCTCGCAAATTCCTTCAACCGTAAAGAGAACCGTTGTCGGTATGTATTGAATCAGTTGGCCGACCTGAGTTATTTTGACAACGAGATGTTCGACTTTGTGTTTTCGCACATCACACTCCAGCATATGGAACCTAGATATGCAATTGTCTATGTACGAGAATTCGCCCGAGTGCTCGCACCGGGGGGGTTGACATTTTTTCAGATCCCCACCAAGCGCATTTCGATCGATCCCATGATGCGCAGCCACGCAGACAATGACAACACGAACAGGCTGGAGCCGGGTGATCCTCCGATGGAGATGCACGGTGTACTGCGCCAGGAGGTGGAGCACACCCTGACCACGAACGGACTGGTTCTGCTTGACGTGTCGGAAAATCGCAGCGCGGGACCGGGATGGGTCAGCCATCGCTTCTGTGCGTATCGTCCCCGGTGTGCTGGTTCGGCGTGAACGGGACAATCCGTCCATCGTGTTAAGCACTGGCCCGCTGCATTCGGGGCCGGGTTCTACACACGGCATGTGTTCCGGCGGTTTGTAACTCGCACTGCGTCAACAACGGCGTCGAACCATTCAAGCGGATGCAACGGGCGGCTCACGACTTACGGGAGCCGCCCTGCAAAGGGACGGAGAGGGAGGGATTCGAACCCCCGGTACGCGAACGTACACATGCTTTCCAAGCATGTACCTTAAGCCACTCGGACACCTCTCCAGTATCGTTTTGACATAAACTCTTGATGTAAATCCTCCTGCGGGTCAGGGAATTTTTGTCGAAAAACGCCCCTTCAGCAGGAGATTGTATCGTGACTCGGACTCGAAAACTCGTCAATTGACACGGCAAACCGAATACGGGGGTATCCTGCAACACCGCCCGTAAACACCTCTACACTACCCCGCAAAACGGTAAGCGGCAAGAGTTTCAGGTTTGGGATGAGGCTCGTATCAGGGCAACCGCTAGAATGGCTTTCGACCGCCATCGGATGCCGTTGTGCCCGGTGTGTTGTCGGGATCGAGGGGGGAGCCCGGCTCGATGCGAGGCGGTCACGAGAAATCGGGGCATGAATCGCTCCGCCGATGGCACAAGAGCGGCCTGTGACGATGGATTACTGCTCATGCTGATCGATGACGTAATGCCTTCCGCATGGATCGGTGTAAATGGACCCCATCGGGAGTCTCGCCATCGATTTGGACATATTTGCGTGAACGTGCTATTTTCAGGGCCTCCCGAGTTGCGATCATGGCTGCTCGAATCAACATTCAGGGTTGTTAGTCGGGAGTTGGTTGTTGATTGGGAATTGGTTGATGTTTGGGAGTTACTGTCAGAGTTTCTGTCAAAATGCAGTGGAGAGGTGTCCGAGTGG